>DATJRL010000103.1:0-5599 GCA_035504785.1 Caulobacteraceae bacterium | reverse complement strand
AAAGAGGCCATCGAGCAGGGCGGCTCGCCCGGCGGCCCGCTCGTTCAGGGTCAAGCGCCCGCCGCAGGCCTCGGCCAGGATGGCCAGCAGCCCGGTGCCGGCGGAAGGTTCGAGCACCTGATCCCCCGGCCGCACCTGGGCAGCGAGCACTGCAAGCGCGCCGAGCTCGGGTGGCGTGGAGAACTGGTCCATCGCCACCTGCTCCTCGGAGCGGCGGGTATGGGTCAGGCTGAGCGCCGAGAGGTTGGCAAGCAGCGCGCAGATGTCGGCCGGCGCGTCCTCCAGCCGGCCGATCTGGGGGCTGAGCCGGCGTAGCTGCAGCACCAGCGCCGCTTCGATGGCGTCGTAGGCGTCGCGCCAGAGCCAGGCGCCCTCGGCGTCCGAGGCGCCGAAGGTGGTGGTCATCACCCCGGAGACCAGTTTGCGGTCCAGCGTCCGCGAACGGTTCAGGTGCGGAGTGAGGGCCCGCGCGGCGGCCAGGAGATTGGCGGCCTTCTGGTCGGCGGCGTCGCCGGTCGCGGTGAAGAGGGGCAGTAGCGCGTTCATGGGCGGGGATCCGGATCACCCGCCGCGGAGGGCGCCTCCCTCCAGACCCGACGGGCTCGCCCGCCGGCGTCCTCCCTTTGGCCTTTTGGCGCAGGGCCATGCCGGCGGCCCCGGCCAGCACAAGAAAACGCCCCCGCCGAGGCTCGGCGGGGGCGATGAGGTCGCGGGGTGGTCAGGCCGCGAGAGACGCGGGGTCCGGGGCGGCCGCCGCCGGGTCGGCGTCCTCGGTCTCCACCACCTCGGCCTCGGGCCGGTCCCACGCCAGGGCCGAAGGCGCCCACTGCCGCTCGGCCGCGCATTCGGCGACGAAGGTCACCAGCGCGTCCTTCTTGAGCGTCTTCGCCCGGTCGTCCTCGACGCCCATCTCATCGAGCAGCGCCAGCAGCTGCTTCTTGGAGTGGACCCCCAGATAGGCTGCATCCGGCGTCCAGTGCGCCGAGAGGTCGGCCCCGCAGAGCGTGGCGATCTCGGCCGCCTCGGCCCGCGCGCCGTGACGGATCATGGAGGTCCGTGGCTCCCGCAGATTCAAGGTCATGGCCGTGAGCTCGGCGAGCAGGGCCATCTTCTCCCCATGCGGCAGGGTCTCGACCCAGGTGATGGGTCGAAGG
Source organism: Caulobacteraceae bacterium (assembly GCA_035504785.1). GTDB lineage: Bacteria > Pseudomonadota > Alphaproteobacteria > Caulobacterales > Caulobacteraceae > Acaudatibacter. The sequence continues at coordinate 4,445 of DATJRL010000103.1, read as the reverse complement.
CCCGAGGCCTTGTAGGTCGCGCGCCGCGCATCGAGCCGGGCCTTCACTTCACCGTCCAGGGCGGCGATCGGCGCGGTCCCGCCACGGCTGTAGCGCGTGGCCGAGATCTGCAGGGCGGCCCCGTCCAGGCTTCCGGCCGAGTACAGCGCCAGCTGCTTGAAGAGCTGCGCCACCAGCACGGTCAGGGCGGCGGACGGATCGTCAGCCAGGTCGCGGATCAGGCCGCGGGTGGCGACATCGGTGCGGGTCTCGTGGAAGACATGGCTCAGGCCTTCCACATCGACATCGGCCCGGGGCGCCTCCACGTCGGCCGAGGCAGGGCCATAGCGGCCGCGGACGAAGTCTTCGTCCCCGTCCTCGTCGCCCTCGTCCACGATCTCCGCCGGCAGGTCCTCGGCCGGCAGCGGGACTGAGTAGAACGTCGCCGCGAAGCCGTAGCCAGACCCCTCCGGCGACAGCATCACCGCCCCGATCTTGCAGCGCGCCAGCGGCGCCCCGGCGACGCGGGCCTCGGCGCTGACCCACGGTCCGTAGGCCGCCGGCGCATCGTCCGCCTGCGGATCGATGTCCTGAAGTGCGGACGAGAGTCGGGTGACCTCGTAGCGCGCCGCGTCGAGCGCCTTCGCCTGGGCTTCGCTCAGGTCCGGGCGATAGACGTAGGGGAGGCGCGAGAAGCCCTCTGGCGCGCCGAAGGCGCCGTCTTGGCCGATGAACACCGCCAGGCCCTCGGCCTTCAGGTGTTCCACGATCGGCTGCACTCGCGCGCGCCAGGCCGCCTGCAGGATCTCGGGGTCGAGCAGGGCGTCCGGCAGTTCGCCGAAGAGGTCGCCGTCGACCCGCCCGCCGGCGGCGATGTAGCGGTCCATCCCCACCAGGGTGAAGCGGTCGTCCTCGACCGTCAGGCGACCGCCTTCCACCACATGGCGCAGCTGATAGTCCTGGAAGTAGCCGTCGAGCGCGGTCTGGGCGATCTCGGCCTGCCGCTGCTTGTCGTCGATGCGGGCGAAGAGGCGCGCCTGCTTCAGGGTCAGCCGCCCCTGGCGCAAGGCCTTCAGCACATTGGCGTGGACCGCCGACAGCGCCTCCAGCCGCTTGATCTCGAGCTCGGCGTAGCCCAGCGCCCGCGAGATGGCGGCGGTGTCCATCTTGGCCTTGCGCAGCCGGCCGATGGCGACGATCACGTCGGCGATGTGCACCGGCGCGTGCTCGGTGTTGGGCAGGACGATGGCGGCGGCCTGCTGCGCCTGCGTCTCGGCGAGCTTGCAGACGATGACGTAGTCGTCGTCGATCTGGCCCCGCTCCTTCAGCAGCAGCAGGGCCATGCGCCGCCGCCGGCCGTCGAGGGCCATGAACGGCGACTCGCTCTTGCGGCCCGGCCGGACGATCGGCGGGATCACCACGCCGGCGGCGAGGATGGTGTCGGCCAGCTGCGGGATGTCGTCGTCCGCCGGCTCGGCGTAGCGCAGGTTCTCCTTGGCGAGGCCGAGGTCGCCGAGGCGGACCTGGATCTCGGTCATCGCCGCCGGCGCGGCGGCGGTCACGGGGGCTTCGGAAATCACGTCAGTCATGGGGGTTAGGCTCCCGCGCCCGGGCGAGGGTCATCCTGCCCCTTCGGCGCGCCCGCCTTGTCCCTTCCTCCCGTCTCCTAGGTCGCCGGCGCTCGCCCTTTAGTCTCCTGACCCACCCGCGTCCGCCCTTGCGACCACTCATTCCAATCGCCGAACGGCGCCGGCGGCAGGGCGATGCTGGCCGCGACGCCGTCGCCGGCCAGGCGGGCCCGGAGCTGCGCGGCGGAGGCCTCGCCGTCGCGCCCGCGATCGGCCGCGATCAGCACCGAGCGCACCGCGTCCGGGGCCGACCAGGTCCGAAGGTTGCGCGTCGAGAGCAGCGCCCAGGCCGGCAGGCCGAACCACTCGCTGGCGGAGAGGGCGGTGAACACCCCCTCGGCCACCAGCATCTCCGCCTCGGCCGGGTCGAGCCGAACCGCCGAGCCGGCGCGGGGCGGGCCGATGGTCTTGCGCGGCAGCCGCAAATCCAGGGCGCGCGCGCCATTGGCCGCCAGATAGGTGATCTCGACAGCCGTCAGCCGGCCGCCGGCGTCGAGGATCGCCGCCAGCAGCGCCGGCCGCAGGATCCGGCCCGGCCGGTAGATTGACACCGGCGCCGCGCCATGGTGGCGCAGCGCCCCTGGGCCCGGCAGGTCGCGCTCGACGCCTCGGAGCCGGCAATGCCGCGCCGACAGGGTGCCGGCGAGGGGACGCGCCGCATCCCACAATCGCTGGGCGGCGGCGCGCCGCTCGACGTCGGTCGGGGTGTCGCCCACCGGCGCGCCGATCCGTCGCGGGCCGCCACCGCCGATCACCGCATTGGCGCCGTCGATCAGTTGCTCGGCGCGCAGATAGTCGAGCACCTGGCGCCAATCGCTGCGCCCGAAGCTGTGCGCCACCACCCGGTCGCCTTCGAGCAGCAGCGACACTGAGCGGTCGGCCGGGCCGTGGCCCGGGCCTGGGATGTTGGCGCGTCGGCCGCGGTCGTAGAGCTCGCCGCCCAGGGCCTCGACGATCGGTCTCAAGCTCATGCCGCGCCTCCTCAAGGGTCCCGGGTCTCCGCCGCCGGCCCTTCCTCCGCCTCCGAACGGGGCGTTGCGGGGTGTCCCCGCTCAAGGGGGTCGGCCGAGACGTCGGGCTCGGACGCAGGGGGAGGGCGCTCCCCCGCCTGGATTCTGGTAGACTACGCCCACGAATACGGGCCAAAAAGCCAGTTTCAGCCCTAGCTGAGCCCTTGCCTCGATTTTGTCTCGCGACGACCGTCTCGATTCACGCTAGCGGTATGGGCCATAGACGCCTGGGCGGGGGGCCCGGGCCTTTTGGATATTTTTGGACGGCGTGACCGGGGTGGACGAGAGCGGCGACTTCTGGGTGACGGGCTCGAACCCCGACCAGCAGATCCGCATCCGCTATCTGACCGACCTGCGCAAGCGTGGCGTCACCGTCATCGGCGCCCAACTCGTCGAACAGACTGACGAGACCTGGCTGATGTGGGTGCGCCTCTCCGACCGCCAGGGAGAGTTCCGCCTCAACCTCGCCAAGGTCGACGAACCCCGCCGCTTCCGCGACGTGCAAAGCGCCTTCGACGCCCTGCGCAACGAAATGGACTATTGGGGCCCGATCACCTGTTCGACGGAGCGGCGGCCCGCTCCAAAGCCCTGAAGCCTGATGGCCCCGTCGAAGAAAGGGTCGGCGAAGAAGGTCGCCAAAAAGGCTTCGACCTTGGCCTACCGGCCAGCGGTTATCACCTTCGTCGACATCCTCGGGTTCACCGAGCGGGTGATGCGGAGCAAGACGCCGGACGAGACGCGGACCATCCTGCGGCGGCTCAGCCGGTTCGCCGCCCAGCCCGACGAGGCGGAGCCGGACACCGCCGCCGTGGTGTTCTCGGACAGCATCGTGCGGGTCCGCTTCATCGACGGCCCCTACCGCATGGGCGCCTTGTTCCACGAGGTGCTGAAGCTGCTGCAGGTGCAGGGAGAGATGCTCGCCGACGACGTGCTGCTGCGCGGCGGGCTAACCGTTGGCGCGATCCATGTCGATGGCCAGATGGCGTTCGGGCCAGGCTTCATCCGCGCCTACCAGCTGGAATCGCAGTTCGCGAACTATCCGCGCGTCGTCATCGGACCAGAGGTCTTCACGGCGTTGCGGGCTGACAGACGGCTCTGGGCAAGGCACCACGACCTCGAGGACGAGGTCCATTATCAGCGCAAGATGCTGCAGCGTGGCGACGATGGGTTCTGGTTCATCGACTACCTTCACGGGTTTCAGGACGAGATGGACGCCCCGGAGCTCCATCCCGGTCTGGTCGCCCAGCACCGGGCTCACATCATCAAGAGCGCCAACGCCGCATCGATGGATTCCCGGATCCTGCAGAAATATCTCTGGCTCGCGCAGTACCTGAACGACGTGGTGCGGCGTCTGAACCTACCGGAGCTGGCAATCACCCAGACGGACATTCCGGCGCTTGAGGAGCTCGCCGACACGCCGGCGTGGGCGGTGCCCTACACAGGGCCGACCATCGGCGGTCATGACTTCAGCGACGACGAACCATAGCGGCCCCGCGCGTCAGATCACGATCTCGCATCCCGTGATCGTCCCCGGCACGTCCTCCTCGCTCCACCGGGGACCACGCTTCACGAGGTGGAGCCGTGGGATCCGCGGCCGTTCCCCCAGAAGCGAGATTTCGGGCAAGGCCACGAAGATCACAGACGCGCCATCCGCATCGACGCGGCCGGTCTGGACGTCGAACGTCCCTGGTGAGTCATAGAACGCCGCCGCGTCCGCCGCGCCGGCCTCGGCGGCTTTCCACAGGAAGTGGGCCCGGTCGGCATCGGCCATGAAAGCGGCGAGGGCCGCCTGGTCGGGCGTCCTTCCGCGCCACGCCATCGCGAATTG
>DATJRL010000102.1:0-3237 GCA_035504785.1 Caulobacteraceae bacterium | reverse complement strand
TCGAGGTGGTTGGTCGGCTCGTCGAGGAGCAGGACGTCAGGGCGCTCGGCGAAGGCGCGGGCGAGCGCCGCCCGGCGTCCCTCGCCGCCGTCGGGCTCGGCGCGGCCGGCGAGGATCCTGAGCAGCGTCGACTTGCCCGCGCCGTAGCGCCCGACCAGGCAAGCGCGCACGCCCGGCTCCAGCGCCAGGTCGACCCCGTCGAACAGCATGTCCGGCCCGTCGATCAGGCGCACGTCCTTCAGGGCGATGACCGGCGCGCGGGGGCTCGCCATGGGTCAGATGTCCGCGTAGGCCTTGCGCTCGCCGGCGAGGCCCGGGTGGGTCACCGCGCCAAGGTAGGCCGGGCCGACGCCTTGGGCGTACTTCCAAAGCGCCCCGGAGCCGTAGTCGGTGACCCGCGGCGACCAATGGCGCTTGCGGTTCTCCAGCTCGATCGGGTCGACCTCCAGGTGGATGGTCCCGGCGTCGGCGTCAATGGCGATGATGTCGCCGTCCTTGATCAGGGCGATGGGGCCGCCGTCCTGCGCCTCGGGGCCGATGTGGCCGACGCAGAGGCCATGCGTGCCGCCCGAGAACCGGCCGTCGGTGATCAGCGCCACCTTGTCGCCGCGTCCCTGTCCGGAGAGCGCCGCCGTCGTCGAAAGCATTTCGCGCATGCCGGGCCCGCCCTTGGGACCCTCGTAGCGGATGACCAACACTTCGCCGTCCTCGTAGTCGCCGCACTCGACGGCCTCGAAGCACGCCTGCTCCCCGTCGAAGACGCGGGCCGGGCCGCGATGGGCGCGGTGCGACGTCATGCCGGCCACCTTCACGATCGCGCCCTCTGGGGCCAGCGTGCCCCAGAGCCCGACCACGCCGCCGGTGGACGAGATCGGGTTGGTGTAGGGCCGGATCACGTCCTGATCATCGCGCCAGCTCACGTGCTCGAGGTTCTCGCGCAGCGTCTTGCCGGTGACGGTCATCACGTCGCCGCGGATCAGACCGCCGTCGAGCAGGGTCTTCAGCAAGACCGGCACGCCGCCGGCCTCGCCCATGTCCTTGGCCACATAGCGCCCGCCGGGCTTGAGGTCCGCCAGGTGCGGCGTGCGGCGGAAGATCTCCGCCATGTCGCGCAAGGTGAAGGACACGCCGCATTCGTTGGCCATGGCCGGCAGGTGCAGTCCGCCGTTGGTCGAGCCGCCGGTCGCCGCCACCACCACCGCGGCGTTCTCGAACGCCTCGCGGGTGCAGATGTCGCGCGGCCGGATGTTCTTCTCGATGAGCCGGACGACGGCTTCGCCGGAAGCGACCGCGTACTGGTCGCGGCTCTCGTAAGGCGCCGGCAGGGCGGCGGACAGCGGCAGCGCCAGGCCGATGGCTTCGGAGACGCAGGCCATGGTGTTGGCGGTGAACTGGCCGCCGCAGGCGCCGTCGCCCGGGCATGCCACCTTCTCCAACGCACAGAGATCGTCGAGGCTCATCCGCCCCGCCGAGTGCATGCCGACGCCCTCGAACACGTCGACGACGGTGACGTCCCTGCCCTGCCAGCGGCCGGGCAGGATGGAGCCTCCGTACAGGAACACCGACGGCACGTTCAGCCGCAGCATGGCCATCATCATGCCCGGCAGGCTCTTGTCGCAGCCGGCGACGCCCACCAGGGCGTCATAGGCGTGGCCGCGCATGGTCAGCTCGACGGAGTCGGCGATGACCTCGCGGCTGACCAACGAGGAGCGCATGCCCTCGTGGCCCATGGCGATGCCGTCGGTGACGGTGATGGTGCAGAACTCGCGCGGCGTGGCGCCGGCCGCCTTCACGCCCCGGCTCACGGCGTGCGCCTGCCGCATCAGCGCGGTGTTGCAGGGCGCGGCCTCGTTCCAGCAGGAGGCGACGCCGACGAACGGCTGATTGATCTCCCGGGTGCCCAGCCCCATCGCGTAGTAGAATGAACGGTTGGGGGCGCGGCTCGGCCCCTCGGTCACGTGCCGGCTGGGCAGCTTGGACTTGTCCCAGGTTCCGTCGGGCTTTCGGGTCATCGTGGGGCCTCGCTTACGAACAAGCGGTCTCCCTAGCCGAGGTCGGTGCGGGAGGCAAAGCGTCGCGCGCCTTGGCGAGGGTGGCTTTGCCCACGACGCTCGGCTATCTGCACCGCCGCCGTTTTCCAGGAGTCGAACCGATGAACCTCGCCGCCGTGCCCATCGGGCGCGATCCGCCCAACGAGGTGAACGTGGTGATCGAGGTGCCGATCGGGGGCGAGCCGATCAAGTACGAGATGCACAAGGCGTCGGGCGCCCTGATGGTCGACCGGTTCCTCTACACGTCGATGCGTTACCCCGGGAACTATGGGTTCATCCCTCACACCCTCTCGGACGACGGCGACCCGTGCGACGTGCTGGTGGCCAACACCCGGGCGATCACGCCGGGCGCGATCATGGCCGTGCGGATCGTCGGCGTGATGGCGATGGAGGACGAGGCGGGCGGCGACGAAAAGCTGATCGGCGTGCCGGCCCCCAAGCTCACCCAGCGCTACGATCACGTCCGGAACTACACCGACCTACCCGAGATCACCGTCAGGCAGATCGAGCACTTCTTCAGCCACTACAAGGACCTGGAGCCCGGGAAGTGGGTGAGGATCGTCCGCTGGGGCGACGCCGATGAGGCGCGGAGGATGGTCCTGGAAGGGATCGAACGGGCGAAAGCGGCGCACACCGGGTAGGATTGCCGCCATGATCGCCGCGCGGCCACCAGTGTTCGGCCTCGATCTCGACAGCCAGACGCGCTGCGCCCATTGGCGCGGTCCGCTCGACATCGTGGCGCTGAAGCTGCGCTGCTGCGGCCGATACTACGCCTGCCGCGAGTGCCACGACGCGCTGGAGGATCACGCCGCCCGGGTCTGGCCGCGGGCCGAGTGGGACGAGCTGGCGGCGATGTGCGGCGTCTGCGGGCATGAGATGTCCGCCGCGGCCTACCAGGCCTGCGACGACCGCTGCCCCGCCTGCGGCGCCGCGTTCAACCCCGGCTGCCGCCTGCATCGGCATCTGTACTTCGAGGGATAGGCGCTCCTCGATACACTGCAGCGACTCAGCCGCTTCTCGCTTCCAGGAACTCGATGGCGCAGCCGCCGCGAAGGACCACCGCACAAGTCGAAAACTCGATCCGCGAGGAGTTGGGTACCGCGGGGAGCCGTACGCACATCCTCGAACTCGAGCGTCGCTACAAGGCTTTCATGGCGGCCAACTTCGCGGAGGGCGACCCGCGCAA
>DATJRL010000101.1:0-27930 GCA_035504785.1 Caulobacteraceae bacterium | reverse complement strand
ACTGCGGGCAGGCGGCGTCGCGCGGCCCGGCGTCCATCGCCCAGTAGAGCCCATCGACGGACAGGAAAGCGAGGCTGTCGACGCCGAAGTAGTCCGCCATCTGGGGCACGCTCAGGCGCGCGGCGATCAGCTGTTCGCGCTCCGGCATGTCGATGCCGTAGAAGTCCGGGAAGCGGATCGCGGGCGAGGCCGAGCGCAGATGCACCTCCACCGCGCCGGCCTCGCGCACCATCTTCACCACCTTCACGGTGGTCGTGCCGCGCACGATGGAGTCGTCGACCAGGATCACGCGCTTGCCGGCCAGGACGGCTCGGTTGGGACTATGCTTCATGCGCACCGAAAGTTCGCGGGCGTCCTGGCTGGGCTGAATGAAGGTCCGCCCGAGGTGGTGATTGCGGATGATGCCCATCTCGAACGGCAGGCCCGCCGACTGGGCGAAACCCAGCGCGGCCGGGACGCCGGAATCCGGCACCGGCACCACCACGTCCGCCGGAACCAGGCTCTCCGCCGCGAGACGCTCGCCCATGCGTTTGCGCACGTCGTACACCGACCGGCCGTTCACGACCGAGTCCGGCATGGCGAAATAGACGTACTCGAAGACGCACGGCCGCGCCTTCGCCGCCGGGAACGGCCGCAGCGACTCGACGCCCTCGTGCGAGATCACGATGATCTCGCCATGTTCGATGTCGCGAACGAACCTCGCGCCGACCATGTCCAGCGCCCGGGTCTCGGAGGCCAGCACCGGCTTGCCGTTGAGGTCGCCCAGCACCAGCGGGCGGATCCCCAGAGGGTCGCGCGCGCCGATCAGCTTCTTGTTGGTCAGCGCCACCAGCGCATAGCCGCCCTCGATCTGGCTGAGCGCGTCGATGAAGCGCTCGACGAAGCGCCCGCGGCGCGAGATCGCGATCAGCTGCAGGATCACCTCGGAGTCCGAGGTGGACTGGAAGATGTGACCCTCCGAGACCAGGCGCTCGCGCAAGGTGAGGAAATTGGTCAGGTTGCCGTTGTGGGCCAGCGCGACCCCGCCGGCTTCGAGGTCGGCGAACATCGGCTGCACGTTGCGCAGGATGCTGCCGCCGGCCGTCGAGTAGCGAGTGTGTCCGATCGCGGCGCTGCCGGGCAGGCGCTGGCCGAGGTCGGCCCCGGAGAACGCCTCGGCGACGTGGCCCATGTGGCGCTCGGTGTGGAACACCTGGCCGTCGAACGCGGCGATGCCGCAGGCTTCTTCGCCGCGGTGCTGCAACGCGTGAAGACCGAGCGCCACGAGGTGGGCGGCGTCGGCGGTGTCGAAGACGCCGAACACTCCGCACTCCAGCCGGAGCCGGTCGTCGTCGCGCCAAGCCGCTGGCATCGCCTCCGTCACTGCCGCTTCTCCACCTCGACCTTCAGGGATTGGTCCGAGGCGCCGCTCGCACCGGCGTTTTGCCCCGAGCCGTTCTGCTCCGAGTCCGCGCTTTCGGTAAGGGCGTGGCCGACGGCGGGCGCGATGTGCGCCGCCAACGCCTCGCCTTTCGGCGCGAGCCGCTTGAGAGCGTCCGCGGACAGGTTGCTGACCGGATACAGCTTCGCGCCCGAAATCCAGGTCGGCATCCGCTCGGCGGGCATGATGGCGTTGAGGGTCAGATTCAGCAGACCAAGGAAGACCAGGGCTCGCGCCAGCCCAAAGCCTGCCCCGACCGTCCGGTCAAGCGCGCCGAGCGCACCATTGCGGTGCAGGCCGCGCGAAAGCGCCGCGGCCAATACGCGCAACAGGGCGTAGAGCGTCACGAAGACGACCAGCACGGCCGCCACGTTCGCGAGCCAGGCCGTATGAATCGCGTGGAGGGCGACCGGCCCGGTGAAGCGCAGGGCGACGAAGGCGACAATGGCCGCGAGCGCGAGCGCGACCATGCCGGCCGCCTCGCGGGCGCCGCCGCGGATCCAGCCGATCAATCCGGAGACGATCAAGGCGAGACCCGCGGCGAGGTCGAAGAAACTCATCGGCGCGGCGAGTCCTTGGGCAGGGGCGGGTCCCAGTCCTGCTGCCCGATCCGGTGGACGGCGTCCGCCAGCCGCGCGACGCTTTCCACGCGCACGCCCGCGCTGTCGCCGCCGGCCGGCGCCAGCGCCCGCGAGAAGCCGAGCTTCGAGGCTTCCTTCAGGCGCGTTTCGGTCCTCGACACGGGTCGTACGTCTCCCGAGAGGCTGATCTCGCCGAACACCACACAGTCCTGCGGCAGCGCCGCGTCCAGCGCCGACGACACCAGGGCCGCGGCCGCCGCCAGATCCGCCGCGGGTTCGGTCACCCGCAGGCCTCCGGCGACGTTCAAGTAGACGTCGCGGTCGCCAAATCCAACCCCGCAGCGGGCTTCGAGGACCGCCAGGATCATCGCCAGGCGCCCCGCGTCCCAACCAACCACCGCGCGCCGGGGCGTTCCGTAGGCGGACGGCGCGACGAGGGCCTGGAACTCCACCAGCACCGGTCGCGAGCCTTCGATACCGGCGAACACCGCCGCGCCGGCCGCGCGCTCGCCGCCTTCGCCCAGGAACAGGGCGGAAGGGTTGCGCACCTCGATCAGGCCGGCGTCCCCCATCTCGAAGACACCGATCTCGTCCGTGGCGCCGAAGCGGTTCTTCGCGCCGCGAAGGATGCGGAACGGATAACCGCGTTCGCCCTCGAACGAGATCACGGCGTCGACCATGTGCTCGACGACGCGCGGACCGGCGACCTGGCCGTCCTTGGTGACGTGGCCGACGAGGATCACGGCGATCCCGCGACGCTTGGCCAGCCGCACCAGCTCGCCGGCGCACGCCCGCACCTGGGTCACCGAACCGGGCCCGGCCTCGTGCATGTCGCTCCACAGCGTCTGCACCGAGTCGATCACCACCAGGTCGAAGCGGTCGCGCTTCAGGCCGTCGACGATCTCGCGCAGCGCGGTCTCGGCCGCCAGCTTCACCGGCGCGGCCGAGAGACCCATGCGCGCCGCCCGCGAGCGGATCTGTTCGACCGCCTCTTCGCCGGAAATATAGGCGCACGCGAGCCCGCGCATCGCCGCATGGCCGCAGACCTGCAGCAGCAGCGTGGACTTGCCGACGCCCGGGTCGCCCGCGATCAGGATCGCCGAGCCGGGCACGACCCCCCCGCCGCAGACCCGGTCGAACTCCTCGAGCCCCGTGATCAGACGTCGCGCCGGCGGCGCCTCGGTCTGCAAGCCTTCGAACGCCAGCCCACGCGCCTTCGCGCCCTTCGCCGGCGCCAGCGCGCCCGGCGGGCGGCTCGAGACCTCCTCGACGAGGGTGTTCCAGGCGCCGCAAGCCGGGCACTGACCGGCCCAGCGGCCGTGCGCTGCGCCGCAGGACTGACAGATAAAGACGGCGCCGTCGCGGGCCATGTCGCTCCCGATTCGCGGAGACGCTCAGGATACCCCGGCGAGCGTCGGCGGGCGCGCCGCGCTTTCGCGCAACTAGGATATCGCCACGGTCACGTTCCTGCGGTAGCGTTCGACGAACGGCGGTGTCCGAATTAGGAGCGGGGAGGGCGAAATGACGGTCGTAGAGGGCGCCAAAGGCGGAGGATTGCCGCAGCGAGTTCAGAACATGTTGCTGAGGCCCTCGGCCGAGTGGGACGTCATCGACGGCGAACCGGCCACCGTCGCCGGTCTTATGTCAGGCTACGTGGCGATCCTGGCCGCCATCGGACCGATCGCGACGATCCTGATCACGCTCCTGATCGGGCGCTGGCTGCTGATCCTGGTGATCGCTCAGCAGGTGGTGGCTTATATGCTCTCGTTCGTCGGGGTCTACATTGTGAGCTTCATCGTGGACGCCCTAGCTCCGAGCTTTGGAGTTCAGAAGAACCACATCCAATCCATGAAGCTTATTACCTACGCCAACACCGCGGCTTGGGTGGCCGGAGTCTTCAACTTGATTCCAATCGCCGGAGTTCTTGGCGTTTTGGCGGGCGGCATCTACTCGCTGTACACTTTGTATATTGGTTTTCCAAAAGTGATGAAGAGCGCCGAGGACAAGACGATGGGTTATTTCCTCGCCACGCTCGGATTGACGATCGCTTTCTACGTGGTCGTGGCGATCGTCTTGTGGGTTATTTCGCTCGTGATCGCCGTCGGGGCGATGGCGACAGGCGCGGCCGCGGTGGGCGCATTTCACTAGCGCCCGCCGGACGCTCACCGCACCTCGTAGCGGCCTTTCACTCCGAGGTTCGAGAACTTGGTGATGTTCTCGTCGTAATGCAGCTTCACGGTTCCGATCGGGCCGTGGCGCTGCTTGCCGATGATCACCTCCGCCTCGTTGCGGATGACGTCCATCTTCTCCTGCCAGGCCAGGTGCTCGGCCGTGCCTTCGCGCGGCTCGGTGCGGCTCAGGTAGTAGGACTCCCGGTAGATCGACATCACGACGTCGGCGTCCTGCTCGATCGAGCCGGATTCGCGCAGGTCCGAGAGCTGCGGCCGCTTGTCCTCGCGGTTCTCCACCTGACGTGAGAGCTGCGCGGCGGCGACGATCGGAACGCTCAGTTCCTTGGCCAGCGACTTGAGGCCCTGGGTGATCTGGCTGACCTCCTGCACCCGGTTCTCCGGCCGCGATCCGACGCTGGCGGTCATCAGCTGCACATAGTCGATGATGATGAGGTCGAGCCCGACGGTGCGCTTCAGGCGCCGCGCGCGCGCCACCAGCTTGGAGATCGAGATCCCCCCGGTGTCGTCGATGTAGAGCGGCGCCTCCTGGATCTCGGTCGCGGCATCGCGGATGCGGCCGTATTCGGCTGCGGTGATCTCGCCCTTGCGCACCTTGTCCCCCGGGACGCCGCTGACCTCGGCGAGCAGGCGCATGGCCATCTGCGCCGCCGACATTTCCAGGGCGAAGAAGGCGACGATGCCGCCGTTGACGGTCTTGCGCGTTCCGTCGGGCTCCGGTTCCCACTCGTAGCGCCGCGCGACGTTGAAGGCGATGTTGGCGCACAGCGACGACTTCCCCATCGAGGGACGCGAGGCCAGGATGATCAGGTCGGACGGATGCAGGCCGCCCAGCTTGGCGTCGAGGTCGGTGATGCCGGTCGACAGGCCCGAGAGGCCGCCGTCGCGGCTGTAGGCCTCGGCGGCCATGTTCAGCGCATGCACCACGGCGACGTCGAGTCCGATCAGGCCGCTCGACGAACCGCCGGTCTCGGCGAGGGCGTACAGCTGCTGCTCGGCGCCCTCGATCTGGTCGCGGGCGGTGATCTCGGGGTCGCTCTCCTGGGCGGCGACGGCGATGTCGCCGCCGATCCGGATCAGTTCGCGGCGCAGCGCCAGGTCGAAAATCGCCCGCGCGTAGTCGCCGGCGCGAGCGGCCGCCGGGGCGCGGTCGACGAGGTCCGCGAGGTAGCGCACCCCGCCCAGCTCCTGGAACGCCGCGTCGCGCGAAAACTGCTCGGCCAGGAGGGTCGGGTCGGCCAGTTGGCCGCGCCTGATGTTGGCCTCGATGGCGGCGAACAGCCGCCCGTGGAACGGCTCGTAGAAGTGCTGCGCCTGCAGGGCGTCGGTGATTCGCTCATAGGCGCCGTTGTCGTACAGCAGCGCCCCGAGCAGCGCCTGTTCGGCCTCCACGTTGGCGGGGGCGTGAGCCGGTCGCGGGTCGGCGGTCGGAGGACGTAGGTCCAAGGCGGGAGCGAGGGCCATCGCCTAGTGATAGCTCAAGCGCGGCCGGCTGCGAGCGACGCAAAACGCCGCTCCACAGCTAAAAGCACGGCTGTGGAAAGACGCCCGCGAGACCCAGAGGTCCCCGGGACGAAAACGGCGCGCCGAATCCCCGGATCCGACGCGCCGAAACCGCGGCGCTTTGGACGAGCCGCCTAGGCTTCTTCCGGAGCCGGGGCGATCTGGCCGGCGCCGCCTTCGAGCAGGTCGGCGGCCGCCGCGGCGTCCATCGCGCGCTCTTCCTCGAACTGCGAGGTCAGCACGTTCTCGCCGCGCGCCTGACGCTCGGCTTCGTCCTGGCTGCGGGCGATGTTGATATTGACCGTGATCGAGACCTCGGCGTGGAGGCGGATCTTCACCGGGTGAACGCCCAGCGTCTTGATCGGCTTGTCGAGCACGACCATCGAGCGGTCGACCTTGCCGCCCTCCGCGTTGACCGCGTCGGCGATGTCGCGGCCGGAGACCGAGCCGTAGAGCTGGCCGCTTTCGCCGGCCTGGCGGATCATCACGTAGGACGAGCCGTCCAGCTTGTCGCCGGACTTCCTGGCCGCGTCGCGGGCCTTGGCGTTGCTGGCCTCGATGTCGACGCGCCGCGCCTCGAACACCTTCATGTTGGCGCTGGTGGCGCGCAGGGCCTTCTCGCGCGGCAGCAGGAAGTTGCGGGCGAACCCGTCCTTCACGTTCACCACGTCGCCCAGCGTTCCCAGGCGCTCGACCCGTTCGAGCAGAATGACCTTCATGGCGTCGCCTCCTACTTCACGACGTACGGCAGGAGCGCGAGGAAGCGGGCGCGCTTGATCGCCTTGGCGAGCTCGCGCTGCTTCTTGGCCGACACGGCGGTGATGCGGCTGGGCACGATCTTGCCGCGCTCGGAGACGTAGCGCTGCAGGAGCTTGACGTCCTTGTAGTCGATCTTCGGCGCGTTGGCGCCGGAGAACGGGCACACCTTGCGGCGGCGCATGAAGGCGCGGCGCGGGCCGGAGGACGCGGCGGGGGCTTCGGGAGCGGAGATGTCGGTCATGGGTTCGCGTCCTCAGGCCGGAACTTCGTCGAAGCGGCGCTCGCGCTCGCGGTCGCGGCGCGCCAGGATCGGCGACAGCTCGAGATCGAGTTGGTCGACGCGCAGCGTCAGATAGCGCAGCACGTCTTCGTTGATGGAGAGCTGGCGCTCCATTTCCTTCACCGCATCCGACGGCGCGTCGATCGCCAGCAGGGAATAGTGACCCTTGCGGTTCTTCTTGATGCGATACATCAGGTTGCGCAGGCCCCAGTACTCGATCTTGGCGATGTGGCCGCCGTGGGACTCGATGAGGGCCTTGAGGTCTTCGTTCAGCTGCTCGGCTTGCTGCGGCGAGATGTCCTGCCGCGCAATGAGCACGTGCTCATAATACGCCATGCGTTCCTTCTTCCGGCCGGGAGAGCGGCGGGACCCGGGCGGCGGAAGACGCTCGGGCCGATGGATCTCCGCCGCGGCGATCGGGCGTTTCCCGACCCTTTGACGTTCCGCGAAGAGACCGCTCTCCTTGGGAGGCGCGGGCTATAGGGGAAAACCACCCCGGAAGGCAAGCGCGCGCCGCGCGCCGGCTACTTCGGGTGCGCCGCCCGCCACTGCGTCACGGCGTCGAGGGTCTTGGTGATGTGGTCGTCGGGTTTCATGTCGCTGTAGGCGAGCAAGACGTCGTGGTCGGGCGCGATCACGTAGGACGTGCGGCTGGAATAGGTCTTGCTGTTGTAGACCATCGAGGCGTCATAGAGCTTGGCGATCACCGCGCCGTCGTCGGCCGCCATCGGGAACTTGCCGGAGCAGAAGCGGGTGTCGGTCGAGAACTTGCCGAGCTGGTCGGTGTTGCCGGCCGTGACCCCGATGACGGTCGCGCCCTGGGCCTGGAACTTGGCGATGTTGTCGGCGAAGAGGTGCGCCTCGATGCTGCAGCCTTGCGTGAAGGCCGCGGGGAAGAAGTAAAGCACCACCGGCCCCTTCTTCAGCGCGCGGTCGAGGTCGAACTTGAAGGGGGCGCCGGCCAGGAAGCCGTCGGCCTTGAACTCGGGCGCCTTGGTTCCGACCGGCAGGGCCGCGAAGGCGGACGTCGAAAGCAGCGCGGCCGCGGCGCCGGCCATGACCCAATGTCTCATGTCAAATCTCCCAATCTGAAAATGCGTGAACTCGTCTCGCGCGCAAATTATCGCTCGGCGCAAAGCCGCGCCAGCGACATCGGCCGCGACGGCTTGAGCCGGGCCGCCGATTGACCTAACCACGGGCGCCCTAATCCTAAGCCATGGAGCGTTCATGACCCTCGCCTTCGTCTTCCCCGGCCAGGGGAGTCAGGCCGTCGGCATGGGCGCCGACCTCGCCGAAGCCTTCGCCGCCGCTCGCGAGGTGTTCGAGGAGGTGGACGATGCGCTGGGCGAGACGCTCTCGAAACTGATGCGCGAGGGACCGATCGAGACCCTGACCCTCACGGAGAACGCCCAGCCCGCCCTGATGGCGGTCAGCGTTGCGGCGATGCGCGCGCTCGAGCGCGAGTTCGGCGTGCCGATCGAGACGGCGAAGTTCGTCGCCGGCCACTCGCTGGGGGAGTACTCGGCCCTCTGCGCCGCGGGCGCGCTCAGCCTCGGCGACACCGCCCGGCTGCTGCGCCGTCGCGGACAGGCCATGCAGCGCGCCGTGCCGGTGGGCGAGGGCGCCATGGCGGCGCTGATCGGTCCGAAGACGGACGTGGCGCTGGCCGAGGCGGCCGCGGCCGCCGGCGCCGAGGTCGGCGTCTGCGCGGTGGCCAACGACAACAACGCCGGCAACGTCGTCATCTCCGGCGCCGCGGCCGCTGTCGAGGCGGCGATCGCCAAAGCCAAGGAATTGGGCGCGCGGGCGATCCCGGTGAACGTCTCCGCGCCCTTCCACTGCCCGCTGATGCGTCCGGCCGCCGACGAGATGGAAGAAGCGCTGGCGACGGTGAAGATCGCGACGCCTCGCGCGTTCCTGGTCGCCAACGTCACCGCCCGGCCGACCAACGACCCGGAAGCCATCCGTCGGCAACTGGTGGAGCAGGTGACGGGCCGGGTGCGCTGGCGCGAGAGCGTCGAGTGGATGGCTGGCGAGGGCGGCGTCACGAGGTTTGCTGAAGCAGGCGCCGGCAAGGTGCTGACCGGCATGATCAAGCGCATCGCGCCCGACGCCGAAGCGGTGGCGCTGGGCGCGCCGGCCGATCTCGAAGCCTTCGCCAAGAGCCTCTGAGGGAGCCACGCGATGTTCGACCTCTCCGGAAAGATGGCCCTCGTCACCGGGGCCAGCGGCGGCATCGGCGGGGCGATCGCCCGCGCGCTGCACGCCCAGGGCGCGCACGTCGTCCTCTCCGGCACCCGCGAGGCGGCGCTTTCGGAGCTCAGGGCCGAACTCGGCGAGCGCGCGTCGATCGCCATGTGCGACCTTGCCGACGAGACGGCGGTCGACGGCCTGGTGGCGTCGGCCGAGGCCGCCGCGAGCATGGAGCTGGAGATCCTGGTCTCCAACGCCGGCGTCACCAAGGACGGCCTCATTCTGCGCATGAAGGACGAGGACTGGCGTCTGGTGCAGCGGGTGAACCTCGAGAGCTACTTCCGGCTGGCGCGCTCGGCGCTCCGGGGCATGATGCGTCGCCGCAAGGGCCGGATCATCGGCATTACGTCCGTGGTCGGCGTGATGGGCAACGCCGGCCAGACCAACTACGCCGCGTCCAAGGCCGGGATGATCGGCTTCACCAAGGCCCTGGCCCAGGAGATCGCCAGCCGCGGCCTGACGGCGAATTGCGTTGCGCCGGGCTTCATCGAGAGCCCGATGACCGACGCCCTGACCGAGCAGCAGAAGGCGGCGATCCTGGCCGGCGTACCGCTCGGGCGGCTGGGATCGGGCGCCGACGTCGCGTCGGCCTGCGTGTTCCTCGCCAGCGACGAAGCGGCCTACATCACGGGTCAGACGCTGCACGTGAACGGCGGTATGGCCATGATCTGAGGCCCGTCCAGCGCCGCTGGCCTCCCCGAATGGAACATGCTAGCGAGGCGTCGGGAAATTGTGACGCCAGTATTGGCGCGCTCGTCAGCGGCGCCGTATTGGATGACTTTCGCGTGGGGCGGGATGGAGCCGCTGGGCCGCGCGCCGTAACTCAACGAGGGACTAGGAGCTGAATGTCCGACATTCTCGAGCGCGTGCGTAAGATCGTCATCGAACACCTCGACGCCGAGCCTGACAAGGTCACGGAAAAGGCGAGCTTCATCGACGATCTCGGCGCCGACAGCCTGGACAACGTCGAACTCGTCATGGCCTTCGAAGAAGAGTTCGACATCGAAATCCCGGACGACGCCGCCGAACACATCCAGACGGTGGGCGACGCCGTGAAGTTCATCCAGGAACGACTGGGGGCCTGAGCCTCGCGTTCGTGCGGGTGCTCCGCCGCGCGTCGCCCGGACTGGGTAACGCGCGGCGGTTCCGTCTCTGGCGGCGCCGCGGAGGCGCCGCGGGTCGATCTCGGCGGCTTGCGCGATGGGCCGGGCGCGTTCACATCATCGGGACGTGGTCTAGATTCACGGCGTGCCACGCCGAGGCCCGTCCGCCAGGAGACTGATCCCAGATGCGCCGTGTCGTGGTCACCGGAATTGGCATGGTCACCCCCCTGGCCTGGGGCGCGGAGAAGACCTGGGCCGCGCTGCTCGCCGGCAAGTCCGGCGCCGGGACGATCAGCGCGTTCGATGTCACCGATTACGCCTGCAAGGTGGCGTGCGAGGTGCCGCGTGTCAGCGGCCGCGGCGGCGGCGGACCTGACATCGACGGATCGTTCGATCCCGACAAGGTGATGAGCCCGCGCGAGCAACGGCGCGTCGACGACTTCATCCTCTACGCCATGGCCGCCGCCGACGAGGCGGTGAGGGACGCGGGCTGGACGCCCGAGGACGAGGGCGAGCGCCGCCGCACCGGGGTGATGCTGGGATCGGGTATCGGCGGCCTGTCTTCGATCGCCGATACGGCTGTCGAGCTGCATGAGAAGGGCCCGCGGCGCGTGAGCCCGTTCTTCATCCCGTCGGCCCTGATCAACCTGGCTTCCGGCCAGGTCTCGATCCGCTATGGCTTCAAGGGTCCCAATCACGCGGTGGTCACCGCCTGCGCCACCGGCGCGCACGCGGTCGGCGATGCCGCGCGGTTGATCCAGTACGGTGACGCCGACGTCATGCTGGCGGGCGGAGCGGAGGCGGCGGTCTGCCCGATCGGCATCGCCGGCTTCATCGCCTGCCGCGCCATGTCGACCAACTTCAACGACACCCCCGAGCGCGCGTCGCGCCCGTATGACAAGGATCGCGACGGCTTCGTGATGGGCGAGGGCGCCGGCTGCCTGGTGCTGGAGGAGCTGGAGCACGCCAGGAAGCGCGGGGCGAAGATCTACGCCGAGGTGATCGGATACGGCCTCGCCGGCGACGCTTACCACATCACCGCGCCGTCCGAGGACGGCGATGGCGGCTACCGCGCCATGGAAGCGGCCATCGGCCATGCGGGCCTCAATCCGGCCGACATCGACTACATCAACGCCCACGGCACCTCGACGCCCTTGGGCGACGAGATCGAGCTCGGCGCCGTGGAGCGGCTGATGGGCCAGGCGGCCGGCAAGGCGGCGATGTCCTCGACCAAGTCGGCGATCGGCCACCTGCTTGGAGCCGCCGGCGCTGTCGAGGCGGCGTTCACGGTGCTCGCGCTGCGCGACCAGATCGCCCCGCCGACGATCAATCTCGACAACCCATCGGTCGATACGGCGCTGGATCTGGTTCCGCATAAGGCCAAGCCGATGAAGATCGACGTGGCGCTGTCCAACAGTTTCGGCTTCGGCGGCACCAACGCCTCGGTCGTCTTCAAGAAGCTGTCGTGACCGATCGGCCTCCGCGCCGCTTCCGCGGGACCGCCCGCGCGCGACGCGGGCTAATGACGGCCGCAGGCGCCTTTGTGACCGTGGCGGTCGCGGTGGTGTTGGGCGTCCTGATCGCCCTCTTCGTCTACTTCGGACCAGGCCCGGCGGCCCGCGCCGGCGGGTCGACAACGGTGATCCTGCGGGCGGGCGCGGGACTGCCGGAGATCGCCGCCGAACTGCGCCGCGCCGGCGTGATCGGATCGGACGCGGTGTTCGTCGCCGCATCGGAGCTCACCGGCGCCGCGCACAAGCTGAAGGCCGGCGAATACGCGTTCGCCTCGCGCGCCTCGCTCGCCCAGATCATCTCCGCCATCGCCGACGGCCGCATCGTGCGCCACTTCATCACCGTGCCCGAAGGGGCCACGTCGGAGCAGGTGATGGAGATCCTGATGCGCGCGGGTTTCCTGACCGGCGTCGTCGCGGCGCCCGCCGAAGGCTCGGTGTTGCCGGAGACCTACGAGGCGCGCTGGGGAGACGACCGATCGGCGGTGCTGCGCCGCATGACCGACGCCCGCGACCGGCTTCTCGCCAGCCTCTGGGCCCATCGCAGCCCCGGGCTGCCCTACAGGGACCCGGAGGACGCGGTGATCCTGGCCTCGATCGTCGAGAAGGAGACGGCAAAGCCCGACGAACGCCCGCGCATCGCCGCCGTGTTCATCAACCGATTGAAGAGCGGCATGCGCCTGGAAAGCGATCCCACGGTGATCTACGGCCTGACCGGCGGCGCGGCGTTGGGACACGGCCTTCGCGCGTCGGAACTCGCCTCGCAGACGCCGTACAACACCTACCTCGTCGCCGGCCTGCCGCCGACGCCGATCGGCAATCCCGGCCGCGCGTCGCTCGCCGCCGCCCTCGATCCGGCGCAGACCGACGACCTCTATTTCGTGGCCGACGGCACGGGCGGCCATGCCTTCTCTTCGAACCTGGCGGCGCACAACGCCAACGTCGCTCGCTGGCGCTCCATCGAAACCGCGCGCAATTGCGCCCCGCACCCGACGGGCAAGGGGGCCGCGTGCTGACGCTTTCGAGCATGACCGGGTTCGCCCGCGTCGAGGGCGCGGCGGGCGCCTGGAGCTGGGCCGTCGAGGCGCGCTCGGTGAACGGGCGCAACCTGGAGGTCCGCTTCCGCGGTCCGCCGGGCTTCGATGGCCTCGAGCGTTTGGCGCGGGAAGCGGCGCAGGCGCGCTTCGCCCGCGGCCAGATCAACGTGTCGATGCAGGCGCGCCGGGCCGAGAGCGCGGGCGCGGTCAAGCTCAACCAGGAACAACTGGATCGCTATGTTGCGCTCGCCGCGGCTTTGGCGGCCAAGGGCCAGGCCGCGCCGCCGACGGCCGATGGCCTGCTGGCCCTGCGCGGAGTGCTCGAAGCTGGCGAGGCCGAGGACGACGCCGCCGCGCGCGCCGCCGTCGAGGGAGCGATGGCGGCGAGCCTCTCACAGGTGTTCGACGGCCTCAAGGCGTCGCGCCTGGCGGAGGGGGCGGCGCTCGCGGGCGTGCTGAGCGGCCTCGTCGATCAGATCGAGACGCTGACCCGCGACGCCGAGGGTCAGGCCGCGGTTCAGGCGCCGGCGATCCGCGACCGCTTCGCCAAGCGGCTGGCCGAACTGCTGGGCGAGGCCGCGCCGCAGGAACGCATCCTGCAGGAGGCGGCGGTGATGGCGGTGAAGGCCGACGTGCGCGAGGAGCTCGATCGGCTCGCCGGGCACGTCGCCGCGGCGCGGGCGCTGATGGCGGATGACGCCGCCGCCGGTCGCCGCCTCGACTTCCTGACCCAGGAGTTCATGCGCGAGGCCAACACGCTCTGCAGCAAATCGGCCGCCTCCGGCTTGACCGCGACTGGCCTGGCGTTGAAAGCCGCCATCGATCAGTTCCGGGAGCAGGTCCAGAATGTCGAATGAGCTGTCCCGCCGCGGCCTGATGCTGGTGCTCTCCAGCCCGTCCGGGGTCGGCAAGACCTCGCTGTCGCGGCGCCTGGTGGCCGACCATCCGGACCTCGAACTCTC
This sequence comes from Caulobacteraceae bacterium, assembly GCA_035504785.1. Lineage (GTDB taxonomy): Bacteria > Pseudomonadota > Alphaproteobacteria > Caulobacterales > Caulobacteraceae > Acaudatibacter. The sequence goes on along the minus strand of DATJRL010000101.1, from coordinate 14,332 downwards.
GATCTCGGTGACCACCCGCGCGCCGCGTCCCGGCGAGCACCACGGCCGCGAGTACTTCTTCGTCAGCGACGCCGAGTTCGACGCCCAGATCGCCGACGGCGGGTTCCTCGAATGGGCCGAGGTCCACCGCCATCACCGGTCCGGCACGCCGAAGGCGGCGGTGATGGCGGCCCTGGCGTCCGGTCGCGACGTGATGTTCGACGTCGACTGGCAGGGCGCGCGCGCGATCGTGGCCGCCGCGCCCGACGACACCGTACGCGTCTTCGTGTTGCCGCCCACGATGGCCGAGATGGTGCGGCGCATCCACGCGCGCGCCGGGGATTCTGACGACATGATCCGGCGCCGCCTCGAGACCGCGCGGGAGGAATTCACCAAGTGGGCCGAGTACGACTATGTCATCGTCAACGATGACTTCGACCGCGCCTACGCGGACCTCGCGCACGTCTACCACGCCGAGCGCCTGCGCCGCGAGCGCAACCCCTGGATCGCGGGCTTCGTCGACGGGCTCGAACATGAGCAGGTCGAAGGTTGACGTCGCCCTGAATCGCACCATTTCTCTCGGTAACGCCGAAAGCGGCGCGGTCTTTGACATCGTTTTTTCCGCAAGTATCGTTGCTCGGAGGCAACAGTCGATGAGCCGAGAAAGCATGCGGCGGCGTGTCCGCGACACGGGCGGGCGCCGTCGTTATGCGTGATTATCGGTAACGTCTGCTGTCAAGACGGAGTCGGCGCGATTCACCGGTCGACGGCCGCGCAAGCAAAAAGCGGTGCGATCGCCGCCAAAACGCCCTCTAACTCAGGCGGGACGGGGAGGCTTGCCGGTCGGGCCGAGGCGCTTGGAAAGCAGCAGGTCGGGCCGGCCGAAACCGTTGGCGTCCGGAATGATCCCGACGGGGGTGAAGCCGAGCTTGAGGTAGAAGAAGAACGCGTGGCCTCGCGGGCTCGGGGCGATGGCGGCCAATTTCGCCAGCGGGTCGGGGAAGGCGTCGACCTCGAAGAGGTTGGTGCCGCCGGCCTCGTCGTCCGACCCCAGGTGCATGGCCAGATAGCCCTCGCCGAGCGCGCGCGCTTCGAGAGCGGCCACCAGCGCCCGCCCGACGCCCCGGCGATGTCGCGGAGGGTCGACCACCAGCGGGTGCAGTTGCAGCGAGGTGGGATAGTCGCGCACGCCCCCGACCCAACCGATCGGGTCGGCGCCCTCGAGCGCGGCGATGGCGAAGCGGTCCGGATTGTCGAAGAAGCGGGCGACCTCCTGTTCCGCCTCGCCGGACTGCTTGTACGACGGTCCCGGGATGGCTTCGCGCAAGATGCGGGCCGCTTCGGCCGTCTGGGCCGCGGTCAGGTCCGCGAAGTCGACGAGCCGCACCGCCTCAGGCCGGCTGCACGACGCCGCGCAAGTGAGCGTCGTCGTTCAGGGCGACGATGTTGCGCTGACCGGTTCGGGCGCAAAGGTAGCGATGCACGCTGGCGTAGGTCGGCTCGAAGAAGAGGCGCGGCGCCATGCCCAGCACGTGCGCGGTCCAGACGTTGATGACGCCGCCGTGGCAGAAGACGGCCACCGTCTTCGAAGGGTTCGCCTCCACGATGTCTTCCAGCGTGGCGACGACAAGCTTCTGGAAGCTGGCGATGTCGACCCCGTAGCCGCCGTCGACCATGGCTTTCCAGCGCGGATAGTCGTCGCGCTTCAACTCCTCCATCGGGATATAGGTCCCGCCCTCGCGGTCGAACTCGACGATGCCGTCGCGCACCTGCACTTCGTGGCCCGCCGCTCGGGCGAACGGCCGCGCCGTCTCGATGACCCGGCGCATGGTGCTGGCGAACACGGCGTCGATACCTTCGTCGGCCAGGCGCTCGGCCACCCGCGCGGCCTGCCAGTGGCCGGCCGCCGACAATGGCGGGTCGCTGGTGTCGTCGCTGCGAACGGGCAGGCCGTGGCGGATCAGCAGCAGCTCCATGCGACTCCTCGGTTCGCGAAACTGAACCCAGTCTCGATGCCGCGCCGCCGTGGGACGCGCAAGGCGTCAAATGGCGACGCGCGCCGGCGCGAGCGGTTGACCGGCGACGTCGGTCCTGGTGCGGAAGATGCTTCCGCTGGTCTCGTTCGGCCCGCCTTCGGAGCCGGTGACGATGTAGAGGTCGCGCAGGTCCGAGCTGGCGAAGCAGAGGCTCGTGACCATCGGCAGGGGGACCGCGACATCCATCCGATGGGCGCCGTCGGGTGCGAAAACCGCGACGCGAGAGCCGCGGGCGTCCGCGACCCACACCGACCCGTCCGCCGCGACCTTCAGGCCGTCGGCGACGCGCCCCTCGCCCAGCGTGCAGAACATCCTCCACGGACCCACCGAACCGTCGCGCTCGACGTCGTAGACCCGCACCAGCCCGGCCCGGGCGTCGGAGTGGTAGAGGCGCTTCCCGTCAGGGGAAAAACCGAGACCGTTGGTCAGCATCACGCCGTCCGAGATCGTGCGCATCGCGCCGTCGAGTTCGATCACGTGCAGGAAGCCGGGCTTGGGCGGATCGGCGAAAACCCGGTAGCAGAGCGAGCCGACGTAGATGCGGCCGGCGGCGTCGGTGGTCAGGTCGTTGAAGCCGATCGCGCCGGGGATGGCGCCCGGCTCGAGCAGGATCCGCGTCTCCCCGCCGTCTCCCACCCAGGCGATGTTGCGGCCGCCGACGATGAGGCCGCCGTTCGCGTGCAGCGCCATGCCGCCGACGCCCCGGCGCTTGGGAACGACGAGGTCGACGTGGTCGTCGAGGTCCAATCGGTAGACGCCGCCGCCCAGCACGTCGCTGAAGAAGAGCCCGCGCTCGTCGTCCCAGACGGGCGCCTCGACGAGACCATAGCCGGTCGCCATTCTCTGCATGGGATCCTCCGCGGCCATCCTACACCGCGCACGCCGCCTTGGCCCGCGCGGCTTGATGCCTCTAGGGTGGCCCCAGCCAGAAGGAGCCCAGGATGCGTTCGCCAGATTTCCTCACCGCCGTCGGCATCGGGGTCAGCGACCTCGGCAAGTCCGAGGCTTTCTACCGGGATGCTCTCGGCATGAAACGCACGGGCGCGTTCCACCTCGACGACATGGACGAGGTGATGCTGGCCCACGAGGGCCGAAACGCCGTGGTGCTGATGCACTACACCGACGGGTCGGCGCGCAACTATCGCGACAACCCGGTGAAGCTGGTGTTCTACGTCACCGATCCGAAGGCGTTCGCGACACGGATCAAAGCCGCCGGCCTGGAGGTGACCCGCGAGCCCGAGCCCATCGAGAGCCTCGGCGGCGCGGAGGTCTGTCTGGCGAAGGACCCGGACGGCTACGTGATCGAGCTGATCAAACGACCGGCGAGCGCGGTCGACGCGGCGGAGCGGGCGGCGATGCAGGCCTGATGGGTCTGATCTCATTGTCGGACCCCATAACCTCATTGTCATCCGGGCCGAAGGGCCGCCCCTGGCGGACCGTAGAGGCGGGATCTCCTCAGCACCGGCGGCGAAAAGGAGATCCCGGATGAGTCCCGCTGCGCGGGCTCTCCGGGACGACAGTCCGTATATGACTGAGGTTGTTCTGGAGTGCGGATGCTAGGGTGTGTTGAGTCGACTCGGAATCGCCTTTCTCCGTGACCGCGGACGGCCTGCAAGGCCGATCCGAGGCCGGACCATCCGGTTCCTAGACGAACTCCAGCTCGGTGGCGGCGCTTCCGACCCCGGATCGGCGCCCCCGATGAAGTCGGGGGCTTGTCCGGGGTGACGGGCTGATGCCGTCTGACTTCAACGCTCCTTAGACCGGAAACTCGCTCGCGTGGCTGGTCGAGACGGTGACCTCGTTGCCGTCTGGGTCCCGGGCCTTGAAGACATAGTGGCCGAAGAAGCGGCGGTCTGGGATCGGGTCCGGGGCGATGCCCTTTGCGACGAGGCCATCGCGAAACGCCTTCAGGTCGTCGAAGGTGCGGCCGGCGATCATCAGGTCGAGACTGTCGGCGCCCTTCTGTTCGAACGGCCCATCCGTCTCGGCCGCCGCCGCGGCGCCGCCGCGCTGGAACAGCAGCAGGTGCGTACCCCCGCGCAACTCCAGGATCGCGATGCCGTCGTCCTTGCCCAGCGATCGAAGACCGAAGTGGGTGTAGAACCGATGGCTCGCATCGAGGTCGGAGACCGTCATCGTAGCATGTCCGAGCCCGACGGGGGGCGTCCGCTGAGCGGGTCCGTCTGACATCGTCGCCTCACTCCTTGCCGCTGTCGGGTCGCAGACTACCCCAATGGGCGCCTGCCGTCAGTGGGCGAGGCGCATCGCCATTTCGACGAAGGTCGCGACCGGGACGGTTTCGGCGCGTGCGTTGGGATCGACGCTGGCCGCGGCGCAAAGGCGCTCGCCGCCGAGGGGCGCCAGGCTGGAGCGCAGCATCTTGCGGCGCTGCCCGAAGGCGGCGGCGGTCAGGCGCTGCAGCGCCTCGATCGACGCATCGGACGGCGGGTCGCGCCTCGGCGTCAGACGCACGACCGCCGAGGCCACCTTCGGCGGCGGGGTGAAGGCGCGCGGCGGCAGCTCCATGACGATCCTTGTCTCGGCGAGCGCCTGGGCCAACACAGAGAGCCGACCGTATGTTTTCGAGCCCGGCCGCGCGACGATGCGGTCCGACACTTCCTTCTGGAACATCAAGGTCATGGGCCCGGGCCTGAGAGGGCCGGTCAGCCAGCCGACGAGCAGCGGCGTGCCCACGTTGTAGGGCAGATTGGCGACGATCGGCGCGCCGCTTGGCAGCGTCGAGGGATCGATGGTCAAGGCGTCGGCGTGGCGGATGTCGAGGCGCCCTGGAACGCGCGCGGCGAGCGTCTCGAGCAGCGGCAGGAAGCGCGCGTCGGCCTCGATCGCCACCACCCTCGCGCCGGCTTCCAGCAAGGCCCGGGTCAGGCCACCCGGACCCGGTCCCACTTCGATCACCGTCTCGCCGCTCTTCAGCTCGGCCAGCCGCACGATCTTGCGGGTGATGTTGAGGTCGAGGAGGAAGTGCTGGCCGAAGCTCTTGCGCGCCGTCAGGCCAGCCGCGACCAGGCCCTCGCGCAGCGGCGGCAAGTCGTCGAAAGTCACGATCCGGCTGCCAGACGGCGGCGCTCCGCGATTTCGGCGGCGAGGCGCAGGGCGGCGATCATGCTGTCGGCGCGCGCCAGACCCTGGCCGGCGATATCGAAGGCCGTGCCGTGGTCGGGCGAGGTCCGCACGACCGGCAGGCCGAGGGTCAGGTTCACGCCGCCCCAGAAGTCCAACATCTTCACCGGGATCAGCGCCTGGTCGTGATAGAGGCACAGCGCCGCGTCGTAGGTATCGCGCGCCGCTTCGTGGAACAGGCTGTCGGCCGGCAAGGGTCCTTTGGCGTCGATGCCGAGCGCCCTCAGCGCGCCGACGGCCGGCGCCACCACCTCGATCTCCTCGCCGCCCAGCGCGCCGCCCTCGCCGGCGTGGGGATTCAGGCCTGCGACGGCGAGCCTCGGGCGATCGACGCCGAAGTCGCGGACGAGGGCTTCGGCCGTGACCCGTCCGGCGCGGACGATCCGGTCCTGGGTGAGGAGGCTCGGGACCTTGGACAGCGGCTCGTGAACGGTGACCAGGGCGACCCTGAGGTCCCGGGCGGTCAGCATCATCACCGGACCGCGCGCGCCGGCGAAGGGCGCCCCCGCGGTCAGTTCGCCGACGAACTCGGTGTGGCCGGGGTGCCTGAAGCCGCCGGCGTAGAGCGTCGCCTTGGCGATCGGCGCCGTCACGACTCCGGCCGCATCGCCGGACAGCGCCAGGCCGACGGCGGTCTCGATCCATCGGGCGATGGATGGCGCCGCGTCGGCCGACGGAGCCCCCGGAACCGGCGGATGGAGCAGGGGCGAGTTCAGCACCGGCAGGGCTTCGGCGAACACGGCCGATGCGTCGAACGCTCGATCGATGGCGCACACCGGCGCCCATGCGGTCAAGGCGCGGGCGTCGCCGACGACGAAGAACTCGGGTCCTCCGTGGCGCAGCATGGCCCAGGCCTTGGCGAGGATTTCCGGTCCGATCCCCGCGGGATCGCCGAGGGTCGCGGCGAGGGGCGGGGAGAGAGCGAGGCCGCTCAACTGCCGCTGTCGCTCCCGTGGAACTCGATGCTGGCGGCGTTGCGCAGGTCGCGCACCTGCCGCTTCGAGATCATCGTCAGCGCCTGGGCGAAGAGGATGTTCTCGATCTGGTCGTGATCGAGGCCCTGGGCGGAGTTACGGCGCTTGTTGCAGACCGCCAGCAAGTGCAGGCCCTGGTCGCTGCGGATGGGCTCCGATACCTGGCCCACCGGCAGGGAGATCGCGGCGTCCCGGAACGCCGGGGCGAGATCCTTCACCTCGGCTTCGCCGAGGTCGCCGGCGAGGACGCCGTCGGTCTTGCCGGCGATGGCCTCGAAGTTGTCGCAGCCGTGCAACTGCGGTCGCAGGGCCTCCAGCTTCGCTCTCGCCGCGTCGACCTGGTCTTGGGGCGCGTCGGCCGGCAACGCGATCGCGGCTTGCTTGAGGCTGACCAGCAGGCTCGACCCGCCCGCCTGTTTTTCCTGCAAGAAGACGATGTAGACGCCGTCCTTGGTCTGAATGGGCGCGGAGAGCGAGCCGGGGCGCATGTCGGCGAGAGCGTCGCGCACCTCTTGCGGGTAGTCGCTCCCGGTGACCCAACCGGCGTTGCCTCCGTTGGCGGCGGTGTCGGCGGCCGAGAATTGGCGGGCGACAGCCGCGAACTGGGCGCCTTGGTGCAGTTGACCCACCAATTGGTTGGCTTCGTCCATCGCCTGCTGCATGCCCCCGACGCGCTGGGCGTCGATATAGACCTCGTTGACCAGGTACTTCGGCTTGTCGGCCTCAGCGGCGGCCTGAGCCTGGTAGGCCTTGATCTGGTCTTCGCCGATGCGCAGGCGCGAGCCGTAGAACCCCTGGATCCATCTCCGCCAGCTGACCTGGGCGCGCACCTGCGACCGCAGCGTCTCGGGCGCGATCCCCTGCCGCGCGAAGGTCGCCATCAGCTGGTCGCTAGTCATGTGGTTTTCTTTCGCCATGTCGGCGATTTCGTCGTCGATGTCGGAGTCGGTGGCGACGATGTTGATGGTCTTGCCGTCCTTCGACTGCTCCTTCTCCTCGCGACGCAGTTCCTGAATCTCCAGCCGTTCCTCGATGAGGCCATTGAGGGCGTAGCGTTGCAGTTCGGCCAAGTCGTCGCGGGTCGGCTGGATGCCGGCGGTGACGGCGATGAGGCGCACGCGCTGGCCGAGGTCGTAGTTGGTGATCACGTCGTCGTTGACCGACGCGATGACTTCCTCGGTAAGCCCCTGCGGCGCTTCCTGCGGGGCCGGAGCCGCGACCGGCGCCGCGACCTGTGCATCCTGGGCGGCCGCGGGCAGACCGACAGACAACGCCAGTGCTCCGCCGAGCGCCGCCCAGGCGAGGCGACGAGCGTCCTTGGAAAGCGCGCGCATGATTATATGTCTTGAACCTCTCACGGGCCGCGACGCCTGCCGCTCACGGGGATGGCGTATTCGTGGTGAGCCCATAACCTGAATTGCCGAATGTGGCGAGCGTTAGGCGGAAGGCGACGCCGTGCGAGGGACCCAGCACGCCGTTGGTGGTGTCGTCGCTGCGGTACAACACTTCGACCTTGATGCAGTCGTCCCGGTATACGATGCCGACGTCGCGCTCGCGCCAAACGCCCGTCGTGAATTCGCGCGCGGCGTCGGCGACGACACCCCAACTTTTCGTGACGTAGGCCTCGGTGCGGAAGTCGAGATCCTTGACCGGCGCGCCGGCGGGGTCCTGCGCCTCCTCGAGGTAGCGAACCATCGCGACGAACCGCGTGGTGTTGATGTCGGCGCCGATTTCGAGACGCCGGATGGCGAAGTCTTGCGAGTCGAGCCGCCAGCGCGTGAAAATGTCGAAGTTCTTGAACGGCTGGGCGTCGGTGCCGATGACCCAATCGGACGCGTCGCCGGACAGGCCCGTCCGCTCCGGCAGATCGGGATCGGGCTCTGCCCGGAATTCGCGCCCAATCATGGCGCTGGCGAAGAGGCCGTCGTCCGACTCCACCGTCGCGCGGCCGCCGACGTTGAGGCGCTGACCGCTGTCCATGATGTCGAAGCCGGGCGACTTGTCGACCTGGAACAGATTGGTGGTGTCGAACTCGAAATCCACGCTGTCCTCGTCCGGGATGCGCGGGTCCTGGCGCACGACCGGCGAGATGGCGAGCTGCGCGAGCGGCTCCAGGATGATCGTGAAGGGACCCTCGCGCTTGATGAACGGCCAGCTGAGGTCGGCGCCGACGGTGGCGATGCCGCGGGGGATCGTCGCGTTCGGTGCGTAAGGCGGCTGCAAGTTGGACAGGCTGTAGAGATCACCGCGCGCGCTGACGAACGGATCGACGCGGATGCCGTCCGAGAAGATGTACGTGCTCTGCCAGTCGGCCTCGATGGTGGCGCGACGGCTGTCGATGCCGGGCAGGAGGAGATCCTCTGGCGACTCGTCGCGCGTCAGCACCACGCCCGAGGCGTCGATGCGCAATCGCCCGCCGAAGATCGGCTCGTCGGGGTCGAATCGCGCCTCGATCAGGGGCGCGATGGTGGGGAAGGTCGCGTTGATGTCATCCTCGCGCAGCCCTTGCACGCTGATCGCGGCGGCGGAGAAGTAGGAGTCGCTCGTCTGCCGCACGGCGTAGATCTGCGAGATCAGTCGGCGGTCGTCCGCGCTGTAGAGCCCGCGGTCGATGAAGACGTCGGGAACGGCGTACTTGTCGAAGATCAGCGGATCGGAGGTGCGCTCGGCGGTGAAGCCCCACTCCCAGTCGTCGTCGATGGCGAACAGCCCCTTGCTGAGAATGTAGCTGCGCGAGGTCAGGTCGCCGAGCTTGTCCCCATTCGAGTCGAAGTTCTGCTCGTAGGTGTAGCCCGCCCGCACTTCGATAGCGCCGGTGTAGAAGCGCTGGCGATAGTCGACGTTGAGGAACGGATTGACCTTCGAGTTGATCTGCGGGGCGACCACGATGTCGGCCGAAGGCGAGAGCACCTGCAGGTAGGGTTGCTCCCACGAAAAGCCGCGCAACGACGAGGTGCCGACGTTCGGGATCAGCAGACCCGACTTGCGTTTGGCCTCCGGATCGGGGCCTTCCAGGAACGGAAAGTAGAAAATTGGCAGACCGCGCACCTGAATGACCGCATGCTGGAAGTAGATCGCCTGCTTCTTGCGGTCCTCGATCGCCTTGCTGGCCCGGATCGACCAGGTGGGCTTGGGTTTGGCGCCGCAGAGTTTGCACGGCGTGAAGATCGCCTGGATGAACTCGGTGTAGCTGGGCGAGCGGCGGATCACGTGCGCGGCCGCGATCGTCACGTTCTGCTGCTGTCGGGTGGAAAACGCCGCGGCCACGCCGGCGGACATCTGCCGGTCCAGCTCGACCGAGTCTGCGTACTCCACAGTGCCGTCGGCGTTGACGATGGTGACGCCGCCCGAGGCCGTGACGACGCCGGTGTCTTGGTCGTAGTCGATCTCCTGGGCGCGGAGCACCCGGCCCTGGTAGCGCGCCTCGACGCTTCCCCTGGCGATCACCTTGTGATGGGCCTCGTCGTCGACGACCTGGTCCGCCTCCAGATAAAAACCGCGATCGGAGAGGCCGTCGTCAGGGAGCGGCGCGGCGAGCGTCGGCGCCTTCGTGGGTCTCAACGGCGGCAGGGTCCACTCGGCGTGCGCCAGCATCGGCGCGGCCGCGATCGCGAGCGCGCCCGCTAGCCACGCGACGCCGGCGACCGATGGGAGTCGGGCGCGCCCGACGGAACGCCTTTCTGTCGCCAACGCCGCCTCAGCCATCTTCGGTGTAACAAAGCAGGGTGATGCCGGCGAGCAGCGCGATGATCGGCGGCGTCCAAGCCGCGACGATCGTCGGAATCACCTCTGTCGACCCGAGCGTGCCGCAGAGGTCGTCGAAGAAGAACAGCACGAATCCCAACCCCACGCCGGCGCCGGCCAGTCCCGCGACGCCGCCGAGCCGCATCAGGCGCAGCGAGAAGGCGGCCGCGAGGATCGACATCGCGGCGAATAGCAGCGGCGTGGCCAGAAGCTGCTGGTAGCGCAGACGGTAGGGGGCGGAGGAAAAGCCGGCGTTGTCGGCGCGTTGGATGATCTCGGGAAGCGACCAGAAACCGACGGTGTCGCGGGCGGCGAACTTCTCCATGGCCGTCCGGCGGTCCAGCGTCGAAGGGATCGACAAGGCTTCTGACCGCACCGATCCGGCGCCCGGCGTCGCCTCGCGGACGTCGCTCAGCCGCCAGAAGCCGGGGTCGAGCCGCGCTTCGGTCGCCTCGATCCGGCGCGTGAACTGCAGGTCGCCGCCCGCGGTGAGCGTCTGTATGAACAGAGACACCTGGTGCAGATGGACCACGCCGCCGCTCATGTCGTGCTGGGCGGCGTGGATGACGATCTGGGTGTGCTGGTCGCCCTGGCGCAGCCAGATCGCGCCGGGCCCCTCCCTGCCGGCATGGCCCTGATCGATCAGCAGTTTCGCATCCTCGAAGCGACCGTTCAGATCGGCCGCGGCCGGGTTGAGCGCCGCGACGTCGAGAACGCCCAGCAGCAGGCTCGCGGCGGCGGCGGGAAAGATGAAGCGCCAGGCGGAAACGCCGGCCGCGCGCATCGCCACGAGCTCCGAGCGACGGTTCAGCGTCACGAAAGCCCCCATGGTGCCGAACAGGAAGACAAAAGGCAGCAGCAGCAGCATGATCGCCGGCGATTGCAGCAGCATCAGTTCGACGAGGCGGGCGAATCCCACGTCCGAGCGTCCGCCGTAGGTGCGCGACAGCTCCACGAAGCAGATCAGCATCACCACCGCGGCGATCATCGCGAGGGCGGCGGCGAGCGACATCAGGGTATGCGCCAGCACGTAGCGCTCGAGGCGTCCGAACCCGGGCATCACGCCGGCGTCCCCGCCGCTTGGGCGAGCAAGGCCGGCGCGCGCTTACGTCCTCGCGCGGGATGTTGCCGCAGGACAATCAGCATGCCGACCAGGAAGCAGATCAGCGGCAGCGCGTATTGCAGCGCATTGAGGCGCGGATCGCCCTCGCACGCCGCGCCGATAACGAAACCCAGCACTCGCACCACGGTCGCGGCGCCGGCGGCGACGTAGATGCGCGTCTGATATCCCAAGCGACTGAACGAACCGCCGAGCACGGCGGCCAGCGCGAGCGCCGAGAAGGCGAGATTGTAGAGCGGTGTCGCCAGGCGGGCGTTCCCTTCGGCGATCAAGCGCTTGTAGTTGCGTTGCTCCCAACTCCGGGTGAGGTCGGGAAAGAACAGCTCGTGCAGGTAGCGGTCGGACGGCTGATAGGTGACCTGGGGATCGAGGGACAGGAATGGCCGCAGGTCGAGCGGATATTCGTCGAACGACAACACCTGCAGAGCGCCCGTCTTCGAGAATTGCTGGTTCGACCCGTGTTTCAGCACCAGGAAAGGCACGCCGTTGTGCTTGAAGATACGTCCTTCGCTGGCCATCAGCGTCGACGACGACCCGTGGTCGCTGGCATGGTCGATGAACAGGTTGTGGATCAACCCATCGTCGTCCATCGATTGCGCGAAGACGGTAAGTCCATTGGATGGATGGGTGAACTCGCCGGGTCGGATCATGCTGGTGGCGATGTCCGAGCGCACGGCCGTCAGCACCGTCCGCATCTGCCGGAAGCACAAAGGCTGCACCCAGAGGTTCAGGACCAGGGTCACGACGGCGACAATCGCCGCGAGGCGAATCGCGGGGGAAGCGACGCGCCATCGACTCATGCCGCCGGCGAAGCAGATCACGATCTCCTGCTCGGTCTGGAGGCGGTTGAGCGCCACCAGCCCAGCGACGAACACGGCCATGGGCAGCACCATCGCCAGGATCTGCGGCGTCGCCAGCACCGTGATCTCGAGGAAGATCAAGATGCTCTGGCGGTCGTTGACCAGAATATCCAGCGCCGAGAGGCTCGAAGTCAGGATCGCAACGCCGGTCAGCGCGACCGTGGCGAGCAATGTCGGCCCGAGCAGCTGCTGAAACAGATAGCGGTCGATGAGGCGCATGACCCTCGGGGAGCTGGCGGGCCGGCTCGGCGGCGAGCGGCGGCGGGTTCTAGCATGAGGCTAGACGGCGGCCAGAGCCTTTCCAAGGCGCGCGAGGCGGCTGCCGGGCGCGGGCTCGCTCACAACAGCGGGTTTGCCGGCGCCACGGGACCGAAGACCCGCGTGAAGCTCGCCCGCAGAGCCGCGTCGACATCCGCCATCGAAGTCGGGCGCCCGAGGTCGGCCAGGCTGGTGACGCCGTGCTCGGTGACGCCGCAGGGCACGATGCCGGCGAAATGCGTCAGGTCGGGATTCACATTCAGGCTGACGCCGTGGAAGCTGACCCAGCGACGCAGCTTCACGCCGATGGCCGCGACCTTGTCCTCCCGGGGCGTGGCAGGCCCATCGCGCTCGACCCAGACCCCTACTCGGCCTTCGCGAACCTCTCCCGTAACTCCGATCTCGGCAAGGGCGCCGATGATCCAGGACTGCAAGCATGAGACGAACGCCCGCACGTCACGGCCGCGAGCGGAGAGGTCGAGCATCACGTAGGCCACCCTCTGGCCGGGCCCGTGATAAGTGAATTGGCCGCCACGTCCGCTGCGGAACACTGGAAATCGGGTCGGGTCCAGAAGGTCGGTCGCCCGGGCGGAGACGCCGGCGGTGTAGAGGGGGGGATGTTCGAGCAGCCAGACGATCTCGCCCGCGGCGCCGTCGGCGATCGCGCCGGCCCGCGCCTCCATCGCCGCTTCGGCCGTCCGATAGGGAACCAGCCCGGACGAGACCGCCCAACCGGCCGGCGAGCCGTCGTGGCGCGCCATCCGAGGCGTTTCGAGCATCGTGTTTAACGACCGGTCAAGCATCGCACCTCAATGTGGGCGGGCGCGCTTGCGATGCAAAGCGGCAAACGGGGTGTGCAGTCAGTGAGCCAGGTCAAAGCGGTCAACGTCGAGATCGCGGTGGTGTTGGGACGCTCGACGCTTCCCATGCAACAGCTTTTGCGCATGGGCCGCGGCGCGGTGATCCCCCTCGACGCCAAGGCTTCGGACGAAGTCTGGATCCTGGCCAACAACCACCCGGTCGCCCGCGGCGAGATACAAATCAACGAAGAGAAGATATCCATCGCCGTCACGCGCGCCGCGGACGTCTACGACTATATCGCCGGCGGCGGCTGAGGCGCCGATTCGCGAAATCGGCGAACCGATCATCGACGCCAGGTGCGCATGAGTTCGAAATTCCTGCTCCGAAACGCCGCCGTGGCGCTGGGCTTGGCTTTGTCGGCGGCGTCCGCCGCCGCGACCCCCGCGCCAGATCCCGCGGCCGACGCCAAGGCGCTCGATGTGATCGCCCAGGCCAAGGCGGCCATGGGCGGCGCCGCCTGGGACGAACTGAAGGGCTGGCATGAGGTTGGGGTGCACAACGGCGCACGCTACGAGACGTGGCTCGACCCGCGGCAATATGGCATGGCGACCCGGGAGTCCGGTCCGGGCGGCATGAGCGCGCACGGGTTCGACGGTCGGGTCGCCTGGCAGACCGGCGCGGACGGCGTCGTGGCGAGCGATGACAGCGCCGAGGCGGTCGCGGCGGCCGAACAGAGCGACTATCTGCGGCTCAACGGCTACTTCCTTCCCGACCGCTTCAAAGCCGCCATCGCTTATGTCGGCGCAACGGACGAGGCGGGGCGAACCTACGACGTCGTCCACGTCACGCCCGCGGGGTCAGGCGCCGATGTCTGGTTCGACCAGGAGACTCATCTGCCCTCGCGGATCGTGATCCACGAAGGCGCGTCGACGCTGACGATCCGCTACGCCGACTACCGGGTCGTCGGCGGCGTGCTGGCGCCGTTCCACACCATGGTCAGCGACGGCGATCCCACCCACGACGACGACGCGCGGATCACCGTGCTCGACTTCGGCGCGACCGACCGCGGCCTCTTCGCGCCTTCAGGCCCCGCGGGTCCTACGAATTAGCCGCGCGCCGGTCGCGGCCGCCTGCCTTCACAAACCGAAGGCCCTCTGCTAACCCCCGCGCCTCACCACGGGCGGTCGTGGCGGAATTGGTAGACGCGCAGCGTTGAGGTCGCTGTGGGGCAACCCGTGGAAGTTCGAGTCTTCTCGACCGCACCAGTGGAGCTTTTGGGGGACGTCCAAGGGCGTCCCACACTTTCCCAGGAAATCCAACTTCCGTAATAAAAACAGATAGTAATATCTGGCCCGGCGGCGGCTGGCGTCCGGCGACGTTCCAGCCTGACCCATGACAGCCGACGAAAATAGGGCTAGG
>DATJRL010000100.1:0-6489 GCA_035504785.1 Caulobacteraceae bacterium | reverse complement strand
CCTGAGCACCCGACCTGGGCTCGGAAGCAGGCCATCTTGCAGCCCTTCATGCAGCCCACGGACGGCGTGCTGCGGGCAGTGACGGTCTACCATCGCCAGGGCGTGGTCCGGCCGCGTCTCGCCGGCGCCGCCAACTCGGCTTTCGAGGGAGTCGCGCTCGCGCCCGGCCCGATCGACTCGTTGCAGACCCTGCAGGCCAAGGGCTGGACGCCGGTGCTGACCGATGAGACGGGCGCCGTGGTGATGGCCGAGGCGCCCGGCAGTCGCATCTTCGTGCTGGCGGACCCGGACCTGCTCAACACCCAGGGGCTCGCGAACCTCGACACCTTCGCCGTGGCCGCCCAGATCGTGAGCGATCTGCGCGAAGGCGATGGACCTGTCATCTTCGACCTCACCCTCAACGGCTACAAAGTCGACCGCAGCGTCCTGAAGCTGCTGTTCGAGCCGCCGTTCGTCGGCGTGACGCTCTGCGTGGTCGCCGCGCTGGCCCTGGCGGTCTGGCAGGCGCTGTTTCGTTTCGGACCCTTGCGGCGTCCCACGCGGGCCTTCGCCCTCGGCAAGGAAGGCCTGGTCGACAATTCCGCCCAGCTGATCCGTCTGGCCCACCGGGAGCCGAAGATGGCCCCGCGCTACGCGGCGCTGACCCGCGCCGCCGCCGCCCGCGCCGTCGGCGCCCCGCGCGATCTGACCGGCGACTCCTTGACCGCCTTCCTCGATCGTATGAGCCGCCGCGAGGGTGGCGACAGTCTTGCCGACCTCAGCGCGCAGGCGGACACCGTTCGCGACCGCGCCGGCCTGACCGCGCTGGCGCGGCGCCTGTACCACTGGAGACTGGAGATGACGCGTGAACGTCAGTGACGTGAAAGACCTCGCCGATGGCATGCGGCGCGAGATCGCCAAGGCCGTCGTCGGCCAGGCCGAGACAGTGGACCTGATGCTGATCGCCATGATGGCCGGCGGTCACGTGCTGCTGGAAGGGCCGCCGGGCACGGCGAAGACCTTTCTCGCCCAGTGCTTCGCCCACACCCTCGACCTGCAGTTCGGCCGCATCCAGTTCACGCCCGACCTGATGCCGGGCGACATCCTGGGCGCCAACCTCTTCAACTTCCAGACCTCGACCTTCACCCTCACCCGCGGGCCGATCTTCTGCGAGCTGCTGCTGGCCGACGAGATCAACCGCACGCCGCCCAAGACCCAGGCGGCGCTGCTGGAGGCCATGCAGGAGCGCAACGTCACCATCGACGGCCACGCCTACTCGCTCGGCTCGCGCTTCATGGTGGTGGCGACCCAGAACCCGATCGAGCAGCAGGGCACCTATCCGCTGCCCGAGGCGCAGCTCGACCGCTTCCTGTTCAAGCAGACGCTCAAGTACCCCTCGCTCGAGGAGGAGAAGGCCATCGTCGCCGCCCACGGCTTGCGCACCGGCAGCCCGGACCCAGCGGAAATGGGCGTCGGCGTCGCCGCCACCGCGGCGCAGGTGGCCGAGGCGGCGGAGGCGGTGGCGGCGATCCGGCTCGCGGACGAGGTGATCGCCTACGTCGTCGCGCTGGTCCGCTCCACCCGCGAGACGCCGGACCTGGAAACCGGCGCCAGCCCCCGCAGCGCCGCCATGCTGGCGACCGCGGCCCGCGCCCGCGCCGCCCTCGAAGGCCGCGACTACGTAATCCCCGACGACGTCAAGGCCCTCGCCCTGCCGGCCCTGCGCCACCGGGTGATCCTGTCGCCCGCGGCCGAGATCGAGGGACGCCAGGCCGACCAGATCCTTCAGGGCCTCATCGACCGCGTCGAGGCGCCCCGGTGAATATGCTCACCCTCATGGATTGTCGCGAGACTGGAGGAGCTTGTCCAGAAAGCTCCCTTCCCCCTTGCGGGGAGGGGAGTCTCGTGCGGCAGCTCCCCCATGAGGGAAGCGAATGATCTACCCCACCCGCCGGGCGATCGTGGCGATGGCGCTGGGCGCGCCGCTGGCGCTGGCGGTGGCGCTCGTCCAGCCGAGCTACTGGATCGTCGCGGCGGCCTGGGCGGCGATGATCCTGGCGGCCTGCCTCGCAGACGCGGCGCTCGGCGCCCCGCGCGACCGGACGACGGTCGCGGTGGATGCGCCCGGCGTGCTGCCGACGGCGGGGCGGGGTGCGATGACCTTGCGGGTCGCCTTCGAACGCCGGGCGCCCGCGCGGATCGAGGCCGCGGCCGAGACCGGCGCCCGCCTCGCCAGCGCCCCGGAGCGAACGGGGGCGGCGGTCCGGGGCGGCGAGGCGGTGGCGGCGTTCGAGCTGACGCCGGTGCGCCGGGGCGAAGGCGCCGTCGAGCGGGTCTGGGCGCGCTGGCAGGGTCCGCTGGGCCTGGTCTGGAAGCAAATCGCCGAGCGGCCCGGCCGGACCATCGCCATCACGCCCAACGTCGCGGCGGTGAAGGACGAGGCGATCCGCCTCTTCGCCCGCGACGCCCTGTTCGGCCTGAAAGCGCAGCTGGAGACCGGCGACGGTTCCGAGTTCCACGCCCTGCGCGAGCTTACCCCGGGCATGGACCGGCGCGCGGTGGACTGGAAGCGCTCGGCCCGCCACGGCAAGCTGCTGGCCAAGGAGTACCGCACCGAGCGCAACCACACGGTGGTCTTCGCCATCGACACCGGTCGGCTGATGTGCGAGCCGCTGCAGGGCGTGCCGCGCATCGACCTGGCGATCAACGCCTCGCTGCTGATGGCGTTCGTGTCGCTGAAGCTCGGTGATCGGGTCGGCTTCTTCGGCTTCGACGCCCGGCCGCATCTGTTCTCCGGCCCGACCTCCGGCGCTCACGCGTTCCCGATGCTGCAGCGCCTCGCCGCGCGCCTCGACTATTCGACCGAGGAGACGAACTACACCCTGGGCCTCACCCAGCTCGGCGCGGCGCTGGAGCGGCGCTCGCTGATCGTGGTGTTCACCGATTTCGCCGACACCACCAGCGCCGAGCTGATGCTGGAAAACGTCGGCCGCCTGTTGAAGCGTCACCTCGTCCTGTTCGTCGTCTTCCGCGACGAGGAGCTGGAGAGCATCACCCGTCGCGAGCCGACGGACCCCGAGGCCGTCTCCAGCGCCGTCACCGCCGAAGCGCTGCTGCGCGAACGCGATCTCGTCATCGCTCGCCTCATTCGCATGGGCGCCCACATCGTCGACGCGCCGACCGCCGCCATCGGCCCGGCGCTGCTCTCGGCCTACATCGACTTGAAGCGGAGGGATCTGTTGTGAAGGCGCATCAGCACTCCTTCTCCCCTCGCGGGCCGATCGCGCACCTCCCCTCCCCCTTGCGGGGAGGGGACCGGGGTGGGGGTGCGAGCGCGCTGCCCGCGGCCCACACACCGAGATTCCCTAACAGGATCGTCGGCAACCGAGCTGACACCCCCATCCCCAGCCCTTCCCCGCGAGGGGGAAGGGAGCTTTCCGGAGCAGCCGCCTCGAATTGCGTATCCGTCCCGCAGGGGGAGAAGGGAAGGGGAGCGCGATGAAAGACCTCCAGCTCAAGAGCCAGCGGTTCCGGGCGGAGCGGGAGTGGGACTGGCGTCGGCTGGACGGCCTCTTGCGCCGCGTGGAAGGCGGCTCGGCGTCGAGCCTGAGCGACGAGGAGCTGCTGGCGATCCCGGTGCTCTATCGCTCGGCGCTCTCGTCGCTCTCGGTGGCCAGGGCGACGGCGCTCGATCACAGCCTGATCGACTACCTCGAGGGCCTCTCCACCCGCGCCTACTTCTTCGTCTACGGCGCCCGGGCTTCCATCCGGGACCGGATCGCCCGCTTCTTCACCGACACCTGGCCGAACGCGGTGAAGAGCATCTGGCGCGAGACCTTGTTCGCCTTCGCCGTCGCGGTCGTGGCGACGCTGGTCGCCTACCTGCTGGTGAGCCAGGATTCCAGCTGGTACGGCGCCTTCATGGACCAGGGGATGGCGAGCGGCCGCGACCCGTCCGCCACGACCGAGGCGCTCCGCGAGACCCTCTATCCGAAGCTCACCACCCATGACTGGCTGTCGGCGCTGGCCAGTTTCCTCTTCACCCACAACGCGGAGGTGACGCTGGGCGCCTTCGCGTTCGGCTTCGCCTTCGGGGCGCCGACCCTGTTCCTGCTCGCGCAGAACTTCCTGATGCTGGGCGCCTTCCTGGCGCTGTTCGCCTCCCGGGGCCTCGGGCTGCAGCTCGGCGGCTGGCTCTCCGTCCACGGCACCACCGAACTCTTCGCGGTGATCCTCGGCAGCGCCGCGGGTTTCCGGATCGGCTGGCGAGTCGCCTTCCCGGGCGATCGAACGCGCATCGAGGCCGCGGCCGCCGCGGGCCGCGCCTCCGCCGCGGTGATGGGCGGCGTGATCTGCATGCTCGCGGTGGCGGGGATGCTGGAGGGCTTCGTGCGCCAGCTCGTGCAGGTCGACTGGCAGCGCTACGCCATCGGCTGGAGCATCCTGGCGGTCTGGCTCGCCTACTTCTACCTGCCGCGCCCGGCGAGGCCGCCCTCGTGACCGCGGTGACCGCGACGCCCCGCCCAACCGCGACGCCCCGACCGGCCGCCAGCGCCGACCCTGGCGCGTCCCGCGTCCGAGCCTTCGTCACGCCGGAGGGCGTGGACCTGCGGCTCCGGATCGGAGACGCCGCCGAACGGGCCGTCGGCTATGTGCTCGACCTCCTCTTCATCAACGCCTCGCTGCTGGTGCTCTTCCTCGCCGCGGTGGGCGCCCTCAGCGTCTTCCGCAACGACGCCGGCGAAGTCGCCTTTGTCATCTGGACCCTGCTCTCGTTCCTGATCAGCAACGGCTACTTCATCGTGATGGAGCTGACCCCGCGGGCCGCAACCTTCGGCAAGCGGATCATGGGCACGCGCGTTGCCGCGCGGGACGGCGGGCGCCTCACCGCCGAGGCGATCTTCATCCGCAACGCCATGCGCGAGATCGAGCTCGCCCTGCCGTTCCGCATGTGGCTGAGCGCCGCCATCGGGGGGGCCGGCCCGGCGCTGGGCTGGCTCTTCCTGCTGGTGCTGCTCTGGGTCGGGGTGTTCCTGTTCTTCCCGCTGTTCAATCGCGACCGGCTCCGCGTCGGCGACTTCGTCGCCGGCACCTGGGTGGTGAAGGCGCCGCGCGAGCGGCTCGGCATCGACCTCCTCGACGCCGTCCAGGCGACGCAGAGCGCCTTCGTCTTCTCGCCCGAGCAGGCCAGCGCATATGGCGTGAAGGAGCTCTACGTGCTGGAGGACGTGCTGCGCCGCAAGGACGCCAAGACCATGGCCGCCGTCGCCGAGCGCATCCGCGCCAAGATCGCCTGGCGGCCGTCGCCGGACGAATCCGACGCGGCCTTCCTCGCGGCCTATTACGGCGCCCTGCGCGCCCGCCTGGAAATCCAGCTGCTGTTCGGTCGACGGCGCAAGGACAAGTTCGACGTGGGTTAGGTGGCGGCGCTTTCGGCCCTGGATGGCGCCGCCCGTTGCGGCTTGTCCGGGTGACGGAACAAGGGTGACGCCGCCCGCTACTCGAAGATCGCCGCGAGTTGGTGCGAGGCGACGCCGTCCTTGGCGGCCGCCAGCTCGAAATAGACCGCCGCCAGCATGACGGCGGTCACGGTAGCCATGAGGCCCGAGACTGCGGGCGCGATCCCATACGCCAGGATCGCAGGATCGGATGGCGACAGCCCCAGCAGCGATCCGCCGCCAGCCAGGCGGGCGCCGGCCGCCGCGACCCCGGCCGCAAGTCCGAGGAGGAGCAGAAGGCCGAACAGGGCCCATCGATGGCCGCGGGTCAGATCCGCGCTGCGCCGAAGCGAACCGACGACGCCGCGACGTTCGAGCGCGGCGACCGGCGCCGCCACGTTCCAGGCCAGCTGGATCAACAAGCCGGGAATCAAGAGGGCGAGGGAGCCGAGCGTCACCGCGGTGCTGACGACCACGCCCAGGACATATAGCGCCGGCGCCACTCTGATCAGTCTACGGAGGATCTCCGCCGGCTCTGGCCTCGGGCTCTCGGAGTCGCCCGCAGCGAGGAGGGCCACGTAGGCCTGCAGCAGGAACGAAACGCCTGCCACGCATATCGCCACGAGCTCGGACAGGGCGAAACCACGCCAGTAGGCGCCCCAGCCACGGCCGACGATGGCCGGGCTTATCTGGTTGACCAGGAAATGGCGCGAGACGGCCTCGCTGGCGAGGGTGGGGGCGTAACCGAACACCACGGCCGCGAAGAGCAGCGATACCGGGTGGCGGCCGGCCAGACCAAGTCCGGCGCTGAAAGCCCGGCCAAGGCTGAAACGCGCCGGCGGCGGAGTCGCTGTTGTCACCACGGCGCGCCCCAGTCAGCGCCGCGCGGCGTTCGCGCGAGTCGGGGCTGCCTGCCAGCGCGTCACTCCGTCGGCTCGACCACCTTGGTTCCGATCAGGAAATCGGACGGATTGGGCGCCAGGGTCGCGGTCCAGTAATCGACCAGCGGGAAGGGCCAGTTCTGCGAGACCCGGCCCTTGTCGTTCTTGTACCAGCTGGTCACCTGCGGCGC
>DATJRL010000099.1:0-8919 GCA_035504785.1 Caulobacteraceae bacterium | reverse complement strand
CGCGTGGAGTTGCGCGGCTTCGGCGCCTTCTCGGTGCGCGAGCGTCCGGCCCGGGCCGGACGCAATCCCCGCACCGGCGAGGCGGTCAAGGTGCGCGCCAAGACCGTGCCCTTCTTCAAGGCCGGCAAGGAGCTGCGGGCGCGCCTGAACCTGGGCTGACGCCGCAATTCCGCCCACGACACGCCTCATCGCCCAAGGCCCTGAACACAGCCCAAGGCCCTGAACGGAGCCGCTTTTCGTTGACCCAGAACGACACGATGACCAAGCTCTCCGCAGCGGCGGAGGCGCCTGTGACCATGCTCAAGGAATTTCGCGAGTTCATCGCCCGCGGCAACGTCATCGACCTTGCGGTGGGCGTCATCATCGGCGGCGCGTTCGGCAAGATCATCACCAGCCTCGTCGACGATGTGGTGATGCCGCCGATCGGTCTTCTGCTCGGCAAGGTCGATTTCACCCAGCTGAAGCTCGTGCTGCAGCCCGCCGATCCGGCCCACAAGGTGACCGAGGTGGCGTTGCGCTACGGCGCGTTCCTCAACACCATCCTGCAGTTCCTCATCGTGGCGCTGGTGATCTTCTTCATGGTCAAGCTGCTGAGCGCCGTGCGACGGCAGCAGGCCGCCGAGCCGGCGCCGCCGCCCGCGCCCACGCCGACGGAGGTTCTGCTGGGCGAGATCCGCGACCTGCTCAAGGCGCGCGGGTGAAGCAGATCGACCTCGACGATCTGCCGCCGCGCGTCGCCCAGGCGCTGGCGTCGTTGGCGGAGGGCGAGGAACTGGTGCTGGCTCAAGGCGGCGCGGTGGTGGCGCGGCTGGTCGTGGCTCAGCCCGCCCCTCCCCCGGAGCCCGGCGAGACCCTCGGCGAGCTTGCGCCGGAGGAACAGGTGAAGGAGGTGCTGGAGCAGTTCAGCGCCATGATCAACGACGAGTTTTGATCGACGCGCCGGGGACGTCTCGAACAGCCACCTCCTCACAGGAACAGGCTCAGGTTCCGAGCTTGGCTGACGAAGCGGGCGCGCCAATCGTCGTTGATCGCGTCGCGCTGCGGTCTCACTCGCACCTTGGACATGTCGATCGTCGCCGGCTCGGTGACGCCCACCAGCCGCGCGATGGCGTCCACGAACAGCTGGGGGTTCTGCACCAGGTGCTCGTAAATCACGTGCACCACCGGCATGTCGTTGCGGCTGAGGAAATAGGTCCAACGCGCCTGGGCGCGGGCCAGACGCAGGAGCTCCGCATTGATCGCCTCCGAGTCATAGACCGGCTCGCGCAGGGCCGGGCGCTGGGCGACCCACTGCTGGGTCTGGGCGGCGCGCACGTGAGAGATGGCCTGGCCGAGGAGGTCCAGCCGGGTCAGGTAGACGAACGACAGCCGCGGTAGCCGCTCGGCCCAGCGCGTCTCGCGGGCGTAGTCGAAGTGGTTGGAGAACAGCTTCACGCCGTAGACCCCGTTGGGGGTCGCTCCGAGCCGCGAGATCTGGGCCAGCTGGCCCTCGGGATCGTCGGGATAGTCGGTGTGGCCGCGGGCGCGCAGGGTCGCGGCGTTGAAGTACTCGGTGGGCTCGCCCAGCACGCCGGTCGAGGCCAACAGCTGGCAGAGGTAGACGCTGCCCGAGCGCGGCTCGGTGCAGATGGCGTAACCGCGCAGGTCCGCGGCCGCTGTCCCGCTCAAGCGCCGGCCCTCGCCGCGTCCCATTCCCTCACCAGCTTCCTCGGCGCGATCTTGCGCCAGCGGCGCTCGAGGAAGGCGCGGAGCGAGCCGGGGTGCAGGCTCTCGATGCGGGCGAGCACGGCCGGATAGTCCTTGTAGTGGGCGGTGAAGTGGAAGGTCCGCGGCTCGGCCTCGATCAGCATCTCGCGCTCGTCGAAGGACACATCCAGCAGCACCAGGCTGGCGTCCTCGCGGCGCAGGCGGGTGAAGAACTTCTTGTTCACCAGGAACGATGGCTGGCCGTAGGACGTCCCCTCCGCGCAGCCGGGGAAATCCAGCACGATCTCGCGCACCTCGTCGATGGTCATGGGCGTTCTCCCTAATAGGCCAGCGCCAGGCCGTCCTTGCGCATCTCGCTGGCCGCCGCGTAACGCCCCGGCAGCCGCTGGATCGCCTGATAGCCGCCGTAGCCGCCGGACGCGGCGCGGATGTCCCAACCCAGCGCCGCAAGCCCCCGCCGCGCCTCGGCCGGCATGCCGCTTTCCAGACAGAGCATCCCCCACCCCTCGTTCCGCACCGGCTCCCCGTTCGGCTCTGTCGAGAACTCGTGCAGCCAGCGCGGCGCGTCGCCGGCCTCCTGCAGGCCGAGGCCGAAGTCCACGAGGTCGGTGATGATCTGGGTCTGGCCCTGCGGCTGCATGTTGCCGCCCATCACCCCGAACGCCAGCCAAGGCTCGCCGCCGCGCGTGGCGAAACCGGGGATGATGGTGTGGAAAGGCCGCTTGCCAGGGGCGTAGACGTTGGGGTGGCCGTCCTGAAGCGTGAAGGCCCTGCCGCGGTTCTGCAGCATGAAGCCGAGACCGTCGGGCGACAGACCCGAGCCCATGCCGTTGAAGTTGGACTGGATGAGCGAGACCATCATCCCGTCACGGTCGGCGGCGCACAGATAGGTGGTGTCGCCTTGGCCGGGGGCCTCGCCGGCATAGGCGGGAACCAGGACGCGATCCGGCCGGATCAGCGCGGCGCGCTCGGCGGCGTAGTCCTTGGAGATCAGCCACTCGATAGGCGCCCTCGAGAAGGCGGGGTCGCCGAAATGGCGGGCGCGGTCCTCGAAGGCGAGCCGCTTGGCCTCGACCATGTGGTGCAGGGCCTGGCTGGAGAGGAAGCCCATGCCGGCCAGGTCGAAGCGCTCCAGCATGTTGAGCATCTGCAGCGTCGTCAGACCCTGGCCGTTGGGCGGCAGGGCCCACACCTCGACGCCGCGATAGGTGATGCTGGCGGGCGCCGCCCACTCGCCCCGGTGCGCGGCGAGGTCGGTCTTGGAGAGCCAGCCGCCGATGCGGGCGAAGTAGCGATCCATGGTCTCGGCGATCTCGCCCTCGTAGAACGCCGCCGCGCCGCCTTCGGCGATCAGCCGGAAGGTGCGCGCCAGCGCCGGGTTGCGGAAGATCTCGCCCTCCGCGGGCGTGCGGCCCGCCGGCGCCCATGTCTTCAGGAAGTTCTCCACCTCCTCGATGCCCAGCCGGCCGCTGGTGTAGGCGCGGTGCGAACCCGCCAGGCCGTGCGCCACCGTCTGGGCGACCGGATGTCCCTCCTCGGCCAGCGCGATCGAGGGCGCGAAGAGTTCGGCCCAGGGCAGCCGTCCGTAGCGCTCGTGCAGCATCCGCCACGCATCCACCGCCCCCGGCGTCGACACCGAGATCGCGCCGTGCGTGCCGATCATCCCGCCCTTGGCTCGCCGGCGATGCGTCTCCAGCGTCAGCGACCGGGGCGAGCGGCCGGACCCGTTCAGCCCCACGACCTCGCCCGCTTTCGGGTCCCATAGGAGGGCGAAGGCGTCGCCGCCGACGCCGCAGGCGATCGGTTCGACGAGACCCAGACAGACGTTGGCCGCGATCGCCGCGTCCGCGGCCGATCCGCCGGCGCGCAGCATGTCGATCGCGATGAGCGTGGCGAGCGGATGCGCGGTGGCCGCGGCGCCGTGGGCGCCCCAGACCGTCGAGCGTCCGGCGAACGGCGCGCCGGCGACGCGATCGCCGCCATGAACGCCAGCATATCGGTCGTTGGCCATGCCGGCGTTATTAGCCGGCGAACGCGGGCTAGGCGACGTCCGTCTCGAGCTGGGACGACTCTGGTGACGACGCTGGGGACGACTCTGGTGACGACTCTGGGGCCGACTCTGGGGCCGACTCCGCCGCCGCCATCACCTCGTCGATGGTGCGATAGAGCACCGCCACCTCGATCGGCTTGGCGACGTGAGCCGTCATGCCGGCGGCGAGGTAACTGTTCACCTGGTGATTCATGGCGTTGGCGGAAAGCGCCACGATCGGGGTCGGCCGCGCGCCACGCGCCCTCTCGGCGGCGCGGATCACCTCGGCGGCGGCCAGGCCGCTCATGCGGGGCATCTGGATGTCCATCAGGATCATGTCGCAAGGCTCCGACATCCAGTGGTCGATGGCCGCCTGACCGTCCTCGACGATAGTCAGCTCGACGCCGAGCGGGCGCAGCAGCGCGGCGAGCACCTTGCGGTTGGTCGGATTGTCCTCGGCGGCGAGGACGCGGAGAGGCCGCTCGCGCACCGCCGGACCGGCGGCGCTGGACGTTTCGGCGTGGTCAGGCTCCCGCGCGTCGCCGACACGGGTGAGCGGGATCGTAAGGCGGAAGGTGGAGCCGGCGCCGGAGTGGCTCTCGACTTCAATGTCCCCGCCCATCATCTGGGCCAATTCGCGGCTGATGGCGAGGCCGAGTCCAGTGCCGCCGAAGCGGCGGGTGTTGGAGTCGTCGACCTGGGAGAACTTGCTGAACAGCCGCGGCAGCGCCTTCGGCGATATGCCGATGCCGGTGTCCCGGACGGAGAACATCAGCCCGTCGGGCTGGCGTTCCACGACGAGCGTCACACGGCCGCGGTCGGTGAACTTGATGGCGTTGGAGATCAGGTTGGAGAGAATCTGACGCAGCCGCGCCGCGTCCCCCCGCCAGCAGCCGTCCGCGCCGGGCGCCACCTGCGCCGACATGATCAGACCCTTGGCCGCGGCGGCGCCCGAGAAGGCGGCCCGGGTGCGCTCGACCAGGTCGGCGACGTCGAAGTCGGCCTCCACGAGCTCCAGCTCGCCGGCCTCGATCTTCGAGAGGTCGAGGACGTCGTTGAGGATCTGCAGCAGCGCATGGCCGGAATCGCGGATGGCGGCGAGACGTTCGGCCTGCACCGGCGTCAGCTCCTCGCGCTCCATCACCTGGGCCATGCCGATCACGGCGTTGAGCGGGGTCCGGATCTCGTGGCTCATGTTGGCCAGGAACTGCGACTTGAGCCGGCTCGCAGCCTCGGCGGCCTCGACGGCGATGCGGCTGGCGACCAGCTCGTCTTCGACGCGCCGCTTCTCCAGGGCGTTGCGGCGGAACACGCTGAGGGCGCGCGCCAAGGCGCCGATCTCGTCGCGGCGATCCTGGTAGGGGATCTCGCCCTCGAGGTCGCCGCCGGCGACCTCGCCCATCTCGACGGTGACCCGCGCGATCGGCCCGACGATGCGGACATTGATAAAGATCACGGCCGAGACGCCGAGGCCGATCGCGAGCAGCATCAGCGCCGCCGCCAGCGCCGCGTCTCGATCCGCTCCCGCCAGGGCGTCCTTGGCGCGCGCCTCGCTAAGGTCGAACGCCGTCGACGCCACCGTCATGAGCGCGGCCAGGCCGGCCTGGTCCCGCCGAACGATCTCCGCATGGGCGATGCCGACCGCTCGACCCGCCGCGAGGTCGCGGTAGGCGGTCTGCCGCACGCTCTCGAAATCTCGGTAATAGACCCTGTCGGCCCGCTCCACCGCGGCTCTCAGGCCCGCGGGAACCGAGGGCGCCCGCGCCTCTTCGCGGACCGCCTCCCACGCCTGATCCGCGCGACCGGCTTGGCGGGCCAGCGCCACCTCGTCATCCGGCGTCAGGCGGGTTCCTCGACCCAGCGCTTGCGCCAGCAAGCCGTCGTTCGCGCCCGCCGCATCCCTCGCCCGCCACACCAGCTGCTTGGTCCTCATCATCTCGGAGATGAAGGGATCGCCGGCGCCGGCCTCGGCGCCCAACCGGCGCGCGACCCCGCCCGCGGTCGCCACCAGGGCGTCGTCCGCCGCCGTCCACCGCGCTTCAAGGTCGACCGGCCGCTCGGACATGGGCCGGTGCAGCGCCGCCGTCACCTGGGCTTGGACCGTCACATAGTCGGCGCGCCGAGCTCGGATCAGCGCCAGCTGCGCGCGGGTCTCGGGCGACGGATCATTCGCGGCGAGATCGGTGAGCGCCGTGTCGAGGTCGCGGTTCGACAAGGTTCGCGCCTCGAGGACGCTCCGAAACGAGGCGGCCGGAAACGGGGTCGGCGTCACCAGCGCGCCGTCGAGCCCGCCGCGCTCCAGGCGGATCTCTTGCATCGCGTTGAACAGATGTCGCGAGGCGTTGATCACCCGCAACGCCTTCTCGTCGATCTGGCGGCGGTCGAATGCGCCCTTCGCCGAGGCGCCGCACAAGATCACGAGCGTCACCGCCATGATCGCGGTGATCCCCTGCAACATGACGCTGATCGAGAACGGCCGGCTCATGCTCGCGAACGCTACTCAGGGGGTGGTAATTTCAGCTTAATTCCGCTCGGACGCCGCGCTCAGGCCAGCGCCCAGACGCCGGTGCGCTTGATCTCCATGTCCTCGAGGTCCCGGGTGGTGGGGACGCCGTATTCGGCCAGGGGAAGAAGGCCGGATTTCGGGAAATACGAACGTCCGGGATCGCCGATCAGCACCCGGCCGCCTTGCGCCCTGGCCGCGGCCAGCCAGGCCATCGCCCTCTCCGCCAGCGGTTTCTCGTAGCAGATGTCGGCGGCGAGGACGACGTCGGCTTCGGGTGGCGGCGCGTCGAGCAGGTCCTGTCCGGTGAAGGCCACCTCGACGTTGTTGGCGGCGGCGTTGAGCGCCACGGCGGCGGCGCAGAACGTGTCGATGTCCGCGGCGAGAGCTTGGGCGGCGCCGGCCTTCATGGCGGCGATGGCGACGATGCCCGAGCCGGTGGCGAAGTCCACCACCCGCTTGCCGGCGACAGCCTCGGCGTGGTCGAGCAGGTAGCGCGCCAGCGCCTGGCCGCCGGCCCAGGCGAAGGCCCAGAACGGCGGCGGCAGGCCCATCTCGCCCAACTCCTCCTCGGTCAGCCGCCAGATGGGAGTCACCTCATCGGCCAGGTGCAGGCGCAGTTCCGGCGTATGCGGCGGCGCCAGCAACCTGGTGTTGGCGAGGATGAAGGCGCGCCGGTCTTCGATCACCGGCCGCGGGACCACGCGAGCGATCAGGCGGCCAAAGTGGACGGCGAGCGGGAAACCGGCTTCGACGACGCCGCCTTCAGCACGCTGAGGTAGCCGGGCGCCGTCAGCATGTTCGGGAGCACGCCCTTCTCGCGCAGCAGACGCTGCGCCTTGGGCAGGTTCCAGCAGGGCACATGCATGAACATGTGATGCTCGCAGTGATAGTTCACCCAGTACGGGGCGATGATGATGCGCTCGAACCAGTTGGCGTGGGTCGAGCGGGCGTGGCGGAGGGGATCGGGCTCGTTCTTGGCCACGAGCGCGTGCTCGGCGATGTTGCGGAAGCGGGTGATCATCATCTGCCACGTGGCCCGGGGCAGCAGCCAGAGCAGGAACCACGCCCACCAGACGCCCATGAGGCTGGTGATCAGGATCACCGCGGCGTTCACCAGCAGCCAGCGGCGTTGCTTGACGATTTCCGACCAGACGAGTGGCGCCAGCGGCTCGCCGGGCTTGCGCGCTTTCAGCTTCTTCTGGAAGTCGCCGAAGCGCTGCTTGAACCAGGTCTGGCCGGTGAGGTCGCGCACGATCTTGCGGCGCAGCGACTCCCGGGTGATCGGGAACGGGGCGGAAAGGCCGAGGTCCGGGTCCTCCGCCTGCTGGGCGAACTTGTGGTGCTGCAGGTGGTACTTGCGATAGCGCTCGACGCCGGAGACGCAGAACACGTCGGAGAGGAAGTCGCCGACCTTCGGGTCGGGATGCAGGGCGCCGTGGGCGGCGTCGTGCTGCAGGATGCCGAGGCCCAGCTGCCGTCCGCCGATCACCGGCACGGCGACGATCAGGCCGAGCAGCCCGACCGGGCCGAAACAGTGCACGGCGGCGATGACGCCGGCCCAGCAGACTCCGATCACCGCCCAGCAGTGGACGACGAGGGCGATCCCGATCCATGCCGAGCGCTTGGCGAGCGGCGCCCACTCCTCGGGCGTGAAGTAGTCCTTTGGATCAACACGGGCTGCGACGGCCATGAGGGATTATCTCTCTCTTCCCCCTTTGGGGGAAGCCCGCGCGGCGCGCGGGCAGGGGCCACAGTCGCGGACAGCTCGGGCGGAGGCCCCCTCAGCCGCTTCGCGACAGCTCCCCCAACGGGGGAGCATAGCAGAGCTACCCCTGCCCTGGCATCGCCGCGGCCATCTCGGCGGCGGAGAAGCCGAAGATCTGGGCGAAGGGGGAGCCGGCGGCGGAATCCCAGGAATGGCGGGAGCCGACCGTGATGCCGCCGTCGACCACGATGTGGGTCCCGGTGACGAAGGCGCTGTCGTCCGAGGCGAGGTAGAGCGCGGCGCGGGCGATGTCCTCCGGCAGGCCAGGCTTCTTGATCGGCTGGGCGATGGCGGCGTTCTCGGCGACGCGCGCGGCCATCTGATCGGCGCCGGCGCGGTTCATGCCGATCGCCGTGCCGAAGATCGAGGTGGCGATCAGGCCCGGGCAGATGGCGTTGACACGGATGCCCTGCGGCGACAGCTCCGCCGCCGCGCACCGGCTCATGTGGATCACCGCCGACTTGGCGGTCGAGTAGGCGATCGGGCCCCAGCCCGCCTGCAGGCCGGCGATCGAGGCGGTGTTGATGATCGAGCCTTTGCCGCGCTTAAGCATCAGCGGCAGGGCGTGGCGCATACCGAGCGCCGGGCCGCGCACCAGGATGGCGAAGATGGCATCCCAGCCCTCGGCGGTGATCTCGGCGACGCCGCCCGGCATGCCGGCGATGCCGGCGTTGTTGAAGAGGACGTCCAGTCCGCCGAACTCGGACTCGGCCTTGGCGCAGGCGGCGGCGATATCGGCCTCGGAGGTCACGTCGCAGTGCGCGTAAGCGAGGCGACCGGGGAAGCGTTGTTCGAGCGTGGCCCCCTTCTCGTCCTGCAAGTCGGCGGCGACCACCTTGGCGCCTTCCGCCACGAACAGCTCGACGGTTCCCAGCCCGATGCCCGAGCAGGCCCCCGTGATCAGGGCGACCT
>DATJRL010000098.1:0-3827 GCA_035504785.1 Caulobacteraceae bacterium | reverse complement strand
TTTCGTAGCCGCTCTGCGCCCCCAGCCAGGCGATGGCCAGCGCGGTTGGATCGCCGCCCAACACCACCAGCTTCGGCACAGGATCGTAGCGGCGGCGGAACGCGCCTTTGGCCGCGTGTGGCGTCGCGTCGGCGGCCCTGGTGCAGGTCCGGCGACGCCCGTCGGTGAGCCAGGTCGCCGGGACCCGGGCGTCGCGAAGTTCGATCAGGCGTCCGACCGCCGCATCGTCGGGACGGATGCGCTCCACCAGGATCTCGATTCGCGCGCCACAGAGCAGTCGGATGTCCGGCCAGGGGCTGCCGGTTCCGTAGACGAGGCGACGCGGCTCGCCGTCGGCGAGACAGGCCCGGGCGTGGCCGACCACGTCCGCCTCCAGGCAGCCGCCCGAGAGGAAGCCGGACAGCACGCCTTCGCCGACCACCATCTGCGAGCCGACCGGCCGCGGTCCCCCGCCGTCGAGCCCGGTGATGGTGGCGAGCGCGCAGGGCGTCCCGGCCAGCCTCGCCGCCTGCAGCGCGGGCCTGGCGTCGTCGCCCATGCCGAACAGCGGCCAGTCCGGAAGCGCCTCGAACATGCTGCGAACTTAACCTCCCATCAACCGGTTCGATACGCGTTCTTAAAGGACTGCCGGGCATGATCCGCGACAAATGTGCAGCAAGCGCACGGTGGTGGCGGGCCCGGCATGAGACCAATTCTATCCAAGCTGGGTTTAGGCGCCTCGCAGTTTCCGGCGGGGGTGACGACACGCGGCCGTTCGGCCGATGCGGAAGTCGCCGACATGCTGGTCGCGGCGACACGCGCCGGGCTCGGTGTCTTGGATGCCGGCTCCGCATCGGCCTCGGCCGAGCAGATTCTCGGGGCGGCGATGCCCCGGCCGACAACGCTCGGACTGCTGATCAAGTCGGTCCGCGGCGACCGCGGCCCCGACCTGGTCGAGCAAGAGGTGCGCGCCACGCTCTTCCGCCTGCGAGCGCCCAAGGCGCGGGCCGTGGTGGTGCAGAGCGCCAGCGATCTCCTGCACCCCTCAGGCGCCGAACTCTGGAAGCGGCTCTTGACGCTGCGCGACGAGGGTCTGTTCGATCAAGTCGGCGTCTCCGCCTACGCCTCCGACGATCCGGCCGCCCTGGCGCGCCGGTTCCGACCCGACCTGCTCCAGGCCCCGGCCTCGCTGCTCGACCAACGTCTGCTGCTCGACGGCAGCTTGATGGCGGTGCGCGAGATGGGCATCGAAGTGCACCTGCGTTCGATCTTCCTCAACGGCTTGCTGTTTCTGCCGCCCGACCGGGTGCCGGCGCAGCTGAAGGGCGCGGCGGGTCGGCTTTCGCGCGCTCGTCGGATGATCGCCGAGGGCCGTTCCGATCCCCTGCAGGCGGCGCTGGGCTTCGCCCTGTCGCGGCCGGAGGCCGACGCCGTCATCGTCGGCGCGGCTACCGCCGCCGAACTCTCCGCCGTCATCGCCGCCGCCGCCAGCCCCCCACCGGACCTCGACTGGGACGAGATGGCCATCGACGACCCCGTCGCCCTCGACCCACGCCGCTGGGCGGCCGCCTGAACGCCCAGCTCCCGCTGACGCTGCTCGCGTTTGTAAGGGTAACCGCAAAGTTCGCAGAGAAGGCGCGGAGCCCGCAGAGGGTCCGGGAAGCTCCGCGTCCTCTGCGCCTCCTCGGCGTCCTCTGCGGTTATACTTAGCTGCGCCCGCGGCGCGCTCGTTCA
Organism: Caulobacteraceae bacterium; assembly: GCA_035504785.1. Classification (GTDB taxonomy): domain Bacteria; phylum Pseudomonadota; class Alphaproteobacteria; order Caulobacterales; family Caulobacteraceae; genus Acaudatibacter. Next base: position 2,114 of record DATJRL010000098.1, on the reverse strand, counting down.
CCCCGCGCAATCACCCTTTCATCCGTATCCCGACAAGGATCATCCGCCTCGGCTCGCCATAGCCGAGCGCTTCCTCGTAGTGCGTGTCGGCGGCGTCCTCGATGCGCGCGGTGAGCGTCACATGCTGGCTCAGGTCATAGGAGCCGGAGACGCGGGCCAAGGCGAAGCCAGGGCGCGTCGCGGGCAGGAAGGTGGACGGATTTTCGTCCGCATCCGGCCCTTCGCTTCGCACACCGACCGAGGCGCGCCAGGGGCCGCGCCGCCAGTCCAGGCTCGCCGATCCGGAGTTGAGCGGTACACGGAGCATCTCGGTCCCGGTGTCGAGGTCGCGGGCGTCGGTGTAGGCGTACTCGCCCTCCAGAGTCAGCTCGTCGCTGAGACGGGCGTCGAGGGTCGCTTCGAGCCCATTGGTGCGGGTGTGGTCGATGTTCACGTATCGGAACGGGAAGGTCGGGGCGTACTCGATCTGATCGGTCACGGAGAGCTGGTAGCCGGTGAGCTTCGCGCTGACGCGGCCATCCCGCGAGGCCCATCCGATCGCGGCGTCCCAGCCGATCGCATGCTCAGGGACCAGGTTCGTCGACGGACCGGCCGGGAAGCAGAAGTCGCAGGCGATCTCGCTGATCGTCGGGGTCTTGAAGCCCTGGCCGGCGGCGGCTTCCAGAGAGAAGCCTTGCGGCAGCTTCAGCACCGCGCCGACGTGGCCGGTGGCCGCCCCCTTGAACGTGTCCGGCGCGTCGTAGCGCTCGCTGGCGGAGAGGGTCAGCGGCGCGAAGGGGCGCCAGCGCAGCGAGACGAAGCCGGCGCTCGTGCCGAGGTCGAGCGCCTGGCCGGTGGAAATCGTGCCGCTGGCGTTGTCCCGCTCGGCCCCCACGATCACCCCGAAGGCATCGCTGGGCGCGCCGCGCTCGGCGGTGAAGCGATACTGCTGCGCGTTGGCGCTGTAGGCGGACGAATCGGCGGGGTAGCCGATGTAAACGTCGCTTCGCGCGATGTCGTAGAACCCGACGCTCAGCGTGTCGGTGAAGCCCCAAGGCGCCTGCGCCACCGCCCGCACGTCGCCGCTCCAGGTTCGCGTCGTGTAGTACTGCGGCGTGTACCCGAAGACGAAGGTCTCGGCGTTATAACCGTCGATCGAGGCGTAGGACGACAGGTAGCGCACGTTCGCGTCCAGCGTCAGCCAGCTCGTCGGCGTCACGCGCCCGTAGCCGCCCCCGGTCCACTCCCAGTACGGGTTGGGCGGGCCGATGCCGTCGGCCTTGGCGACGCCGTCGCTGCGGTCGCCCGAGATCGAGGCGCCGATCGCCCACAAATCCGTGGTCTTGCCGACGGCCGCGGAGCCGTCGAAGGTCGCCAGCGACCCGCCTTCGCCTTGCGCGCGCCAGCCGTCCAGCTCGCGGGTGGTCAGCGAGATGACGCCGCCGATGGCGTCCGAGCCCCAGATCGAACTCTGCGGCCCCTGCAGGATTTCGATGCGCTGGATGTCGGCGAGGTCGAGGCTGGAGAAATCGTAGGCGCCATTGGGGTCGCTGGGGTCGTTCTGCGGCACGCCGTCGATCAGCACGAGCGTCTTGTCCGAGCTCGCGCCGCGCATCCGGATGCTGGTGACGCCGCCGAACGCGCCGTCGTCGGTGACGGCAAGCCCCGGGACGGTGTCCAGCACGTCGGCGGCGAATACGGCCTGGCGCTGGTCGATCTGGTCGCGGGTGATGACGATGACGTCCGGCGTGTCGGCGACCGCCATCGGCAGCCGAGTGGCGGTGACGACGATGTTCGAGACCGGCGTCGGGTTCGTCGGATTCGGCGGCGACGCGGCGTTGGGGTCGGCGAAGGCCACGCGCGGGATTGCGACGGCCGGGACCGCGAGAGCGGCCGCGAGGGTGGGCAGCAGTTTGGGCATCGATGGCTCCATCCGCCGCGCGGCGCGCCGCGGCTGGGGATCAGCGACAAGGAGCCGGCGCGCCGATGCCGGTCCTGTCGCTGCGACGGAGCAACCGCGCCGATGGTCTGTTCCCGGACCGACGGACGAGCGACGTGAGGCGGCAGGTCTCCTGACTTGCGGGTCACGGGTCCGAAGCCCGCGCCTTCCCGGTTTCCCAGTGGCGTCGTCCCGG
>DATJRL010000097.1:0-3617 GCA_035504785.1 Caulobacteraceae bacterium | reverse complement strand
GCCTCGTCGGGGGTGCGCAGCAGCGCCTCGGCCAGGCACATCAACGCCAGGCCCTCAGGCGTCGAGAGGCTGAACTCCTGCAGGAAGCCTTCGACCACGCCCTGCCGCCGCGCCCGCCGCCGCGCGCCGCGGACGAGGTCCACCGCGTCCCGCCGCACCGCCTCGGCATCGGCGCCGAGCGGTTCCTGGCTGAGGAGCCGCGCGACGACGGCGGTCTCGTCTTCATACTTTACCGCGTCGAGGGCGTCCCAGCCGAGTGGTGATGTTGCGTGCGGCGCATCCGGCGGCATGGCGCGCAGCTAGGCCTGTGGGGCCTCCAGCGCAAGCTTGTGGCGGCTTGATTGCCCGGCGTACCGGTCAGCGTCCGTTGACGCCGCAGGCGTCTGTAAGTGGAACCGCGGAGAACGCAGAGAAGCGCGGAGTTCGCGGCGGAGCCCGGGCCGCTCTGCGTCCTCTGCGCTTCTCCGCGACCTCCGCGGTTATGCTTCGCTGCGCCTGCGGTCGCTGGATGGACTGGTATGTGACGCAAGGGGCCGGAGGTCTTGCGACCCCCGGCCCCTTCACGCGCGAAGCTGGAACGCGATCAGTAGCCGTTGATCCGCGCGTAGCGGTCGCGGTGGTAGGCCTGGTTGCCGTAGGCGGCTTCCGCGGCGCGGGCGCGCTTGAGGTAGAAGCCGGCGTCGTGGGCGTCGGTCATGCCGATGCCGCCGTGCATCTGCACCATCTCGTTGGAGACGAGGTGCAACGTGTCGCCGACCTTGGCCTTGGCCAGCGACACCAGCTCCGGCACGTCCGGGCTGTCGTTGTCGATGGCGGTGAGGGCCGCTTCCACGCACGACCGAGAGAGTTCCAGCTCGGTGAACATCTTCGCGGCGCGGTGCTGCAGCGCCTGAAAGGAGCCGATCACCTGGCCGAACTGCACCCGGGTCTTCAGGTAGTCGAGGGTGGTCTCGAAGGCCTGGATCGCCGAGCCGAGCATCTCGGCCGCGAGGCCGGCGCGGGCGCGGTCGAGCACCTTCTCCAGGAGTTCGCCGCCCTTGTCGACGGTCCCGAGCACGGCGTCGGCGCCGACTTCGACGTTGGCGAAGGTCACGGCCGCATAGCCGCGGCTGTCGGCCATCTTCAGCTGCTTGCGGGTCACGCCCTTGGCGTCGGCCGGAACCAGGAAGAGGGTGATGCCGTCCTTGTCGCCGGGCTTGCCGGAGGTGCGGGCCGAGACCACGAAGACGTTGGCCGCCATGCCCTCGATCACGAAGCCCTTGGCGCCGTTGAGGGTGTAGCCCGAGCCGCTCTTCTTGGCTTCCAGCGCCACCTTTTCCGGGGCGTGGTGCGGGCCCTCGTCGACGGCGAGCGTGCCGACGGCCTCGCCGGAGGCGAACTGCGTCAGCCAGGCTTCCTTCTGCGCGTCGGAGCCGCCGAGGATCAGTGCGCTGGCGGCGGCGAGGCCGGTGGCCAGCAGCGGCGAGGCGGTGAGCGTGCGGCCGGTCTCTTCCAGCACCAGGCCGAGGCTCAGGTAGCCGAAATTGGAGCCGCCGTACTCCTCGGGGATGATCACGCCGGTCCAGCCCATTTCCGCCATCTCGGCGAAGGCGGCCGGGTCGTAGCCGAGCGGGGCGCCGCTATCGCGCATCTTGCGGAACGCCGTCACCGGGGACTTTTCCTGTGTCCAGGTGCGCGCCGCGTCGCGGAGCATGGATTGTTCTTCGGTCAAAACCGCCATGTGACTTTCCTCAGTCTCTAAATGCTTGATCGGGTTCCGCTCAGCCGCCCCACCCGTGTCATCCCGGACGCAGCCGCGCAGCGGCGGAGGTCCGGGATCTGCTTTGCACATCCGGCGGAAGCAGATCCCGGATAAGCGCTGCGCACTTTCCGGGATGACATTGGAGCGGAAGCCAGCGTCACGGGATGGTTCTCAGTTGCTCGACGAGCCGAGCGGGTCGGGCAGGCCGAGGATCCGCTTGGAAATGATGTTGTTCTGGATTTCGAACGAGCCGCCGAAGATGGTCGTGGCCTTGCCGCCCAGCCATCCGCGCACGGTCGAGAGTTCCTGCGGCGTGAAGGCGTCGCCCTCCCAACCGAGGCCCTGCGAGCCCATCAGCTCGATCAGCAGCTCCGCCCGATCCTGGCCCACCTTGGTGCCGGCGTTCTTCATGATCGAGGTCGCGGCGCTGGGACCCGAGTTGGACTTCGCCTCCGCCATGGCGCGGAAGATGGTGAGCTGGAACGCCTTGGCGTCCATCTCGTGGCTGACCACGCGGCTGCGCAGGTCGGCGTCGGCGATGCGGCCCTTGTCGTCGGCGCCGACGTATTTCTTGGCCAGATGCGCCGGCGAGCCGCCGACGCCGAACATGCCGCCGCCGCCACCCCCGCCGCCGCCACCGCCGATGCCGCTGCGTTCGTGCTGCAGCAGGCGCTTGGCGATGGTCCAGCCGCCGTTGAGCGGGCCGACCAGGTTCTCCTTCGGCACCTTCACGTCGGTGAAGAAGGTCTCGCAGAACGGCGAGGCGCCGGCGATCAGCTGGATCGGCCGCACTTCGACGCCGGGCGCGTGCATGTCGATCAGCAGGAACGAGATGCCTTCGTGCTTCTTCGAGGTATCGGTGCGCACCAGGCAGAAGCACATGTCCGCCCACTGGCCGCCCGAGGTCCAGATCTTGGAGCCGTTGACCAGGTAGTGGTCGCCCTTGTCCTCGCACTTGGTCTGCAGCGAGGCGAGGTCGGAGCCGGCGCCCGGCTCGGAGAAGCCCTGGCACCAGCGCACCTTCTGGGTGGCGATGTCGCGGATGTGCTTCTGCTTCTGTTCTTCGTTGCCGTACTCGAGCAGGGTCGGGCCGAACATCATCGTGCCCATGCCGCCGATCGGGTTCCAGGCGCCGATGCGGTTCATCTCCTGCTGCAGCACGCGGGCCTCGGCGGGCGAGAGGCCGCCGCCGCCGTACTGCTTCGGCCAGGTCGGCACCCCCCAGCCCTTGTCGCCCATCGCCTTGGTCCAGGCCTTGATCTCGGCGTTGTCGGACGAGGCTTCTTCGATGCCGGAAAAGCCCTTGCCCTTCAGCGAGGGCGGGAAATTGGCCTCCAGCCAGGTGCGGGCCTCGGCCCGGAAGGCCTCGGGATCACCGCCGAAATCAGCCATGCAAATTCAAGCTCCTGAAAGACGGGCGGCGCCCGCCGGTGAATGACGTTTAGGTGGAATGAGTGGTGTCGGGAAGACCCAGGATGCGCTTGGCGATGATGTTGTTCTGAACTTCCTGCGAGCCGCCGGCGATGGTGCCGGACTTGGAGCGCAGCATCACCCGGATCGCATTGGTCTCGTACTCTGAGAAACCTTCGCCGCCCCAGCCGACGCCTTGGCTGCCCAGGATCTCGACCGCCAGCTCGGCGCGTTCCTTGCGGATCATGGTGCCGGCGTTCTTCATGATCGAGCTGGCCGCCGTAGGCCCGCGGTTGGACCTGGCCTCCAGCGCGATGCGCTCGCCGGTGAGGGCGTGGGCCTTGGAGTCCATCAGGTGGCTGGTGATGCGCGCTCGCAGGTCGGCGTCGGAGAGCCGACCGGCGTCGTCGACTCCAATGTAGGTCTTGGCCAGTTCGTGGATCGGTGGGCCGGATAGGGCGCCGGG
>DATJRL010000096.1:0-3577 GCA_035504785.1 Caulobacteraceae bacterium | reverse complement strand
TCGACCTTCCTAACCGACGTGATCGCCGAATTGCCGGGCTTTCACCGCGCGGTGCTGGTGCCGGCCTTCGGCCGCCGCGAGCAGGAACTCGACGAGGCCTGCCTGCGCCGCGAGGACCGGTTCAACTACGTCGCGCAGAACCACGTCCAGTACAGCGACTGGACCGCGCAGATGTGCGGCGACTACGGCGTCGCGCCGGTGGTGCTGGTCCGCAGCCTGCTCGACGCGATCGTCTCGCTGCGCGACCACCTGCGCAACGAAGGGCCGGGTTCGCCGATCTTCTACGTCAATCGTCAGCACGCGAGCCTGGACGACGCGCGGCTGGAGTTGCTGATCGCGCGCCTCGCCCTGCCCTGGTACCTTGGCTTCTATATGAGTTGGCGCCAGTCGCCCGATGCGCTGATGATCAACTACGAGGATCTGGCGGCCCATCCGCGCGAGGTGATCGGCAAGGTTCTGGCCTTCTCGGGCGCCGGCGCGCGGCCAGAGGACATCGAGGCGGCCATCGCCCGCGTGCAGGGCGCCGGCGGCGGCCGGATGAATGTCGGCGTGGCGGGGCGCGGCCGGGGCCTGAAGCCGGACGTGCTTCGCGCCGTGCTCGAGCTCATCGACTTCTACCCGGAGGCGGCGGAGGACCCGTACATCGTCGCGACGCGCGCCGAGTGTCTCGCGGCCCTCGCCGGGGCGCCCGCGGCCGTTCCGGTCGAGCCGCCGACGCGACCCGCGCATAAGCCACGCGGATTCGCCCCGATCCGGCGTTGGTGGCGGCGCAATGCCGAGCGGGTCGTGATGCGCGGCCTCATCCCGCTCGCATTGCTCGGCCTGGCGATCAGTTATTGGTTCTGGCCCAACGACCTCATCCCCGACAATCGCCCCTGGGGCTATGCCGACGACATCGCTCTGCTGCTGGCCGCCGGCCTGATCGCCGGCCGGCTCACCGCATATAAGCCCCACGCGCCCCGTCCGCGGCGGTGAGCGCCGAGGGCGGTCGCGGCACCCCGCTCAGGCGCACATCTCCGCCGCGGCGGGGCGGCCGTAGGTCAGCTGCTCGACGAAGCTCCACAGCTGGCTCACCTCCTCCGCCGCGGGGCTCGCCGCGCCGAGCTCCTCCACCGAACATCCGGTCTCCATGGCCGACTGGTAAGCGGCGCGGTTGCGCAGAATGGTCGGCGCGACCGGCAGCCGCATCATCCGCAGAGCCTCGTGGGCCTTCTTGACCAGCGGCGGCTCGCTCCCGCCGCGCGACACCGGGGCCTGGTTGAGCACGATGACGCCCGGCTTGTGCAGGCGGCGCAGAACGTCGGCCGTGCGGATCGCGGCGGCGAAGTCCAGGAACGTCGGACGGATCACCAGCAGCGACAGATCGGCGAGAACGATGGCGTGGGCCACGTCCTCCTCCGCCCCGGCGGCGGTGTCGATCAGGAACGCGTCGACCTCCGAGCGCAGCGCCGAGACCTGCAGCGCGAACAGCTTCGGCCCCGACGTCTCGATGACCTGCGGGCCGGCGCCGCGGCGGGCCTTCAGTACGACGCTGGAAGATCGCTGCGGATCGGCGTCGCCGAGCAGCACCCGACGGCCCCGCAGGTGGGCGGCGATGGCCATGTGAACGGCGACCGTCGTCTTCCCGGATCCGCCCTTTCGGGCAATGACCGCGATCGTCCTCATCGGGCTCTCCCTCGCCTTCCCCTTTAGGGGAACGCGAGGGTGAGTCGCGACCCGATCTTGGGCCTTCCTGTGACCAGATTTCGGCTTGTCGCGGCGCGACTCGGCCCGGGACGTTCCCGCGGCGTTAATTCCGGTGCTAGGCTCATGCTCGAAGGGACGGAGTCGATGCCCGATGGACCGAACGGCTGACTTCAGTCTGAGCCAGACCGAGCACGGCCGAACGGCCGTGTGCGTCGGCGACTGGACGGCCGTTCGCATGGACGGGGCGAACGATCGCCTGGCCGATGCGCTGAAGGGGGCGGACGACGTCACCATCGACCTCACCGAGGTCGGCCGTTGCGACACCAACGGCGCCTTCGAGCTGCTGAAGGCCGCCTCCGGCGCCACGGGTTCGCCAAAGTTCCTGGCGCGGCCCGAGGTCCAGCGGCTGTTGGAGCTGGTGAACGCCGCCCGCCAGGTCGCGCCCTCGGTGATCCGCCGGCGCCCCTCGACGCACCAGCTGTTCGAGCGCATCGGCCGCGGCGTGGTGAACCTGGGGCTGGAAGCCTTCGACACCATGGTGTTCTTCGGGCACCTGCTGGTGGCGACCGGCCGGGCCATCCGCAATCCGATGCGGATCCGCTGGGCCGCGTGCTTCGCGCTGGTGGAGCGCGCCGGCCTCGACGCGATCCCGATCGTGATGATCACCACCTTCTTCATCGGCGCCGTGGTGGGCCTGCTCGGCGCCAACATGCTCACCACCTTCGGCGCGCAGGTCTATGTGGTGGAGCTGATCGGCATCGCGGTGCTGCGCGAGTTCGACGTGCTGATCACCGCCTTGCTGCTGGCCGGCCGTTCGGCTTCCTCCTTCGCCGCCGAGATCGGGGCGATGAAGATGAACCAGGAGATCGACGCCATGCAGGTGCTGGGCGTCGATCCTTTCGACGCCCTGGTGTTCCCGCGCTTCTTCGCCCTGTTCGTCACCATTCCGCTGCTGACGTTTACGGCGGCGATCGCCGGACTGGCGGGCGGGCTCGTGGTGGCCTGGTCCCAACTGGGCCTTGGCCCGGTGTTTTTCTTCCAGCAGATCATCGATAATGTCGGCCCCACCCACTTCTGGGTGGGGATGTCGAAGGCGCCGGTGCTGGCGGTTATCATCGCGGGCATCGGGTGCCGGCAGGGAATGGAGGTGGGCGGCGACGTGGAGAGCCTCGGGCGCCGCGTGACGTCGGCCGTGGTGCAGGCGATCTTCGCCACCATCCTGGTCGATGCGATCTTCGCCGTCATCTACATGAAGCTGAACATATGACGGCCGCCCGCGAAGCGGAGCTCGACGAGGCCGCCCCGCCCATCGAGGTGAAAGGGCTGCGCACCGCGTTCGGCGACAATGTCGTCCACGACAATCTGAACCTGACCGTTCGGCGGGGCGACGTGCTGGGAGTGGTCGGCGGCTCCGGCGCGGGCAAGTCGGTGCTGCTGAACACGATCATCGGCCTGCGCCCGGCCCAGGCCGGCACGATCCGCATCTTCGGCACCGACATCCGCCACGCGCGCCGCCGCGAGTGGACGGCCATCGAGCGCCGCTGGGGGGTGCTCTTCCAACAAGGGGCGCTCTGGACCAACCTGACGGTCAAGGAAAACGTCGCCGCGCCGCTGATCGAGCACACCAACATGCCGGTCCGGGAGATCGACGAACTGGCCGACCTGAAGATCCACCTCGCCGGCCTGCCTCAAGGCGCCGGGGCGCTCAAGCCCTCGGAGCTGTCCGGCGGCATGATCAAGCGCGCCGGCTTGGCGCGCGCCCTGGCGCTGGACCCGGAGCTGCTGTTTCTCGACGAGCCGACCTCCGGCCTGGATCCGATCAGCGCCGCAGCCTTCGACGAGCTGATCCGCGACCTGGCCGACAGCCTCGATCTGACGGTGTTCATGATCA
>DATJRL010000095.1:0-6874 GCA_035504785.1 Caulobacteraceae bacterium | reverse complement strand
CGCGGATCACCTCGTTCCACTGCTCCTCGGTCATCCGATGCAGCACCGCGTCGCGGGTGATGCCGGCGTTGTTGATCAGGGTGTCGATGGGGCCAAGCTCCGCCTCCACCTTCTTCACCGCCTCGACGCAGTCGGCGAACGACGAGACGTTGCCCTTCACCGGCATGATGCCGAGTTCGTCCTTGCAGCTCTGCGCCGCCACCTCGTTGCCGGCGTAGCCCGCGGCCACCTTGTAGCCGGCGGCGCGCAACCGCGCGCTGATCGCCCGCCCGATCCCCCGCGTGCCGCCCGTGACGAATGCCACCCTTGTCATGCTTCCTCCCGTTTTGTTGCCTTCTCCCCTTGCGGGAGAAGGTGGCCCGAAGGGCCGGATGAGGGGTGTCGGCTGGATGTCCGCCGATACGCCACCCACCGATCCGCCGCGTTTCACCCCCTCATCCGACCCGCTTCGCGGGCCACCTTCTCCCGCGAGGGGAGAAGGACGCCTAGAGACCCTCGACCGCCAGCGCCACGCCCATGCCGCCGCCGACGCAGAGGGTGGCGAGGCCCTTCTTGGCCTTCTTCCGCTGCATCTCGTGCAGCAGGGTGGTCAGGATCCGCGCTCCCGAGGCGCCGATCGGATGGCCGATGGCGATGGCGCCGCCGTTGACGTTGACCTTGGCCGGATCGAGGCCGAGTTCGCGCACCACGCTCAGCGACTGGGCGGCGAAGGCCTCGTTGCTCTCGATCAGGTCGAGGTCGGAGACCTTCCAGCCGGCCTTCTCCAGCGCCTTCTGCGTCGCCGGGATCGGGCCCGTGCCCATGATCTCGGGCGGCACGCCGGCGTTGGCCCAGGAGGCGATGCGGGCGAGCGGCGTCAGGCCGCGGCGCTCGGCTTCCTTGGCGCTCATCAGCACCAGCGCCGCGGCGCCGTCGTTGATCCCCGAGGCGTTCGCGGCGGTCACCGTGCCGTCCTTGGTGAAAGCCGGGCGAAGGCCCGCGACGCTTTCCAGCGTCACGCCATGGCGGATGTACTCGTCGTCGGCCACCACCGTGTCGCCCTTGCGGCCTTTGACGGTCACCGGGGCGATCTCGTCCTTGAACCTGCCCGACTTCTGCGCCGCCTCGGCCTTGTTCTGGCTGGCGACGGCGAAACGGTCCTGGTCCTCGCGGGTGATCTGCCATCGGGCGGCGATGTTCTCCGCGGTCTGGCCCATGTGGTAGCCGTGGAACGCGTCCCACAGGCCGTCCTTGATCATGGTGTCGACGAAGGCGAAATCCCCCATCTTCTGGCCGTTGCGCAAGTTCTGCGCGTGGGGCGACTGGCTCATGCTCTCCTGGCCGCCGGCGATGACGATCCTGGAGTCGCCCGCCGCCACCTGCTGCGCCGCCAGGGCGACGGCGCGCAGGCCGGAACCGCAGAGCTGGTTGACGCTCCACGCCGGACTCTCCACCGGAACCCCGGCGTTGACCGAGGCCTGGCGCGCCGGACCCTGGCCCGCGGCGGCCTGCAGCACCTGACCCATGATCACCTCGTCGACGTCGGCGAGGGGCACGCCGGCTTTCTCGGCGGCGGCCTGGATGACGATCCTGCCCAGTTCGTGGGCCGGCAGACTGGCGAGCGTCCCGTTGAACGAGCCCACGGGCGTGCGTTGGGCGGAGACGATGACGATGTCGGTGTCGCTCATGGAAAGCTCCCATCCGGGGGAAAGAGACCGATCAGCATATGCCCCCTCGAGCCGCCCGCGTCACCCCTCCGTGGACGTCAAGGCGTTGAGGCGGGGCGAGAATTTGACAGCCTGCGCCCGCCACATTTGCATGCGCGGCGCCGCAGTGCGAAAAGACGTGGCGCGGCCGCGCCGTCAGTGAAGGGAAGCGATGACCGATCAGGGGCAAACGCGTAAGGCCGCCGCCGACAAGGTGGTGATCCAGAAGTACGCCAACCGCCGCCTCTACAACAAGGCGACCAGCACCTACATCACCCTCGACGACTTGGCGGGCATGGTGCGCGAGGGCGTCGATTTCGTGGTCTACGACGCTAAGACCGGCGAGGACATCACCCGCAAGGTGCTGACCCAGATCATCTTCGAGGAAGAGAGCCGCGGTCAGAACCTGCTGCCGATCCAGTTCCTGCGCCAGCTGATCCGCTTCTACGGCGACCAGATGCAGGCCTTCCTGCCGAGCTACCTGGAGCTTTCGCTGGACAGCTTCATCCGCCAGCAGGAGCGACTGCGCAGCCAATTCGCCGCCATCGCCCCCTCCACCGGCGTCGGCGCCTACGACGAGCAGATCCGGCAGAACATGGCGCTGTTCGATCGGGCGATGAAGATGTTCTCGCCGTTCCCGCTCAGCGCCACCGAACCCGACACCCCGCCCGCCGCGCCGACGTCCGAGCCGGCAAAGGACGATCTCGCCGCCCTGCGCGAACAGATGGCCGCGATGCAGGCCCAGCTCGAGGCCCTGGCGAAGAAGAAGTAGCGTTCAACCTTCTCCCCTTGCTTGCGGGAGAAGGATTTCTACCCCGCCTTCACCTTCAGCTTGGCGCCGCCGAGGATCTCGGTGACTTCGACCTTGGACTTGGCGGGGAGTTCGCCGCCGCCGTCCAGTTCCGCGGCCCATTCCTTGCCGTCGACGAACACGCGGCCGACACCGGCCTTGAAGGCGGCGACCGCCTCGCCCTGGCGCCCGATCAGCCGCGGCGCCAGGTCGTTGATGTCGCCGCTCCCGTTCTCGCCGGCGGGCCGCATGTAGCGGCGGCCGAGATAGGTGGCGACGATCGCCACCACCACGAAGAGCACGATGTTGCCGGGTCCGAGGTCGGCGAAGCGGGTGACGACCGCGACCACCGCCGCGGCGCCCGCCGGCCACAGCAGCCACCCCGACCCGGTGAGGAGTTCGCCGATCAGGAACAGCCCGCCGATGGCGATCCAGGTCCAGAACGGATGGTGGAAGAAGATCGCGACGGCCTGCTGCGCGTCCATGGATCAGTTGCCTCCGCCGCTGGTCGGCGCCGCGGTGGAGGGCCGCGGCGGCGGGTTGCGCGGCGGCGCGGGGCTGGGACCTCCCTGCGCGGCTCGCACCAACTCCAGCACGCCGGCGATCGACCCGGAGATGCCGGCGAAGTCGGCGGGCACGATCACCGTGCGCTGCTGGTTCGAGTCGGCGAGCTTGCCGAACGCCTCCACGTACTTCTGGGCCACGAAGTAGTTCAGCGCGCTGACCGAGCCGGTCTCGATGGCGTCGGACACCACCTTGGTGGCCTGGGCCTCGGCGCCGGCGAGGCGCTCGCGGGCTTCGGCGTCCCGGAAGGCGGCTTCCTTGCGGCCCTCGGCCTGCAGGATGGCGGACTGCTTGGAGCCCTCGGCACGGGTGATCGCGGCCTGCTTCTCGCCCTCGGCCTCGGTGATCACCGCCCGCCGCTCGCGTTCGGCCTTCATCTGCCGGGTCATGGCGTTGGTGATGTCCGGCGGCGGCTGCAGGTCCTTGATCTCGATGCGCGCCACCTTGACGCCCCAGGGGCTGGTGGCCTCGTCGATCACCGACAGCAGGCGGGTGTTGATGTGATCGCGGTTGGACAGCACCTCGTCGAGGTCCATCGAGCCGACCACGGTGCGCAGGTTGGTCATGGTCAGCTGGGTGATGGCGCCGGAGAGGTTGGCGACGCGGTAGGCGGCCGCGGCGGCGTCCATCACCTGGATGAACACGATGGCGTCGACCTGGACGCCGACGTTGTCCTTGGTGATCACCTCCTGCTGCGGCACCGGGAGCACCTGCTCCATCATGCTGATCCTGCGGCCGATCGTTTCCACGAAGGGCGTCAGGATGGTGATCCCGGGCTTCAGCGTGCGCGTGTACCGGCCGAAGCGCTGGACGGTGTACTCGTAGCCCTGAGGCACGGTCTTGATCACCGCCGCGACGACCACGACCGCGACGATCACGAGAATGAGGACAATGATGCCGGCCGCCAACGCACCCTCCCGCTTCGATTTGGAGCAAGCTTAGCGAATGCGCCGGGGCCCGGCTATCGCCGCCGTTGCGAGCGCCGCCCGCGAGGTCCTAAGCTCGCCACCGACTTTCGCGAGGAGCGTTGCATGCGGCGTCAGGTGTGGCTCGCGCTCGGCGTGACGGCGGCGCTGGCCGGAGCGCCTCCAGCGTGGGCGGCGCCAGCCGCCTCGGCCGCCGACGCGTTCGACGCCAGGCGCGCGGCCGACGTCGCCGCGGTGGTGACCAACAACGGCGCCAGCGGCGAGCTGAAGGCCGGCGCCGACGGCAAGCCGATGCTGGAAGCCCAGGCCGGCCGCATCTATTTCGACGTCGACTTCGACGATTGCGACACCGCCAAGGCCCTGTGCGACACCGTCACCTTCGCCGGCTGGTGGGACACCGACAAGCTGAACGCCGACCTGATCAACCGCTGGAACCGCTGGACGCTGTTCTGCCCGGCCTACCTGGACGCCAAGGGCGCGCCGTCGATGTGGTACGGCCTCGCCGTCTCCCAGCACACCGCCAAGGACGACATCGCCACCGCCGTAGATCGCTGGATGGGCTGTCTGCAGGACTTCGACGACTTCGTCGCCTCGCCGGACGACTTCCTGAAGCGCAAGGACACCAGCGCCGCCCCCGCCGCGCCCGCGCCGCCGCCAGCGCCGCAGCATCCGGCCGACCACCCGCCGGGGCGCGCGATCTAGGGGCGTGTCCTCGATTGCCGCGCCTCTCCTTTCCTTGTCATCCGGGCCGGACACGCGCGAAGGCAGGTGGGAGAGCCGGATCTCCTCGGCGCCGGCGGCGACAAGCAGATCCCGGATGAGTCCGCGGAGCCTGTCCTCGGGCCGACCCTCGGTCGGTCCCCGCGGGCGACTCGCCGATAGGAATCGGAGAAAGCTTCGCTATCGTGTCGGCGCGATTTTGGCCGACGCAGATCGTCGGCGATGAGGTGAAGGGAGGGTCCGTGGGAGAGATCCCGCAGCCTTCGCTGACCGCGGCCTTCGAGTTCAGCCGGACGCTCAGCCGGCTGGACGCCACGTCGGCCTGCGCGGACCTGTTCCGTGAGGCCATCGCGCCGTATGGCTTCGACACCTTCGCCAGCGGCGAGCTGGACTTGGCGGACCGCGAGCGCAACGTCTTCTACCTGATCGACTGGCCGGATGCGTGGCGACGATTCTACATAGCTTCTGGCCTGATCGAACGTGACCCCTTGGTTCATGCGCTGGCCACCCATAGCGAGCCCTTCACCTGGTCCGAGCTGCGCGCGGACGGCAGCGTCTCAGCCGCCGACGCCAAGACAATGGACAGCGCCAGGGCTTTCGGCGGGTGGGTGGAGGGACTGGTGGTTCCCGTCTCGCGGAGCGGGCGCAAGGTCGGCCTGGTCAGCTTGGTCGGCCGAAACCGCGGCGTTGCGCCCGACGCCAAGGCGTTCCTTAGTCTGATCAGCCTCGTGCTGCATGAGCACGTGCGCGGCCTCGTGAGCCGCAAAGGCTTCGCCGCCCCGCCCGCCGGCCTCACGCCCCGCGAGATCGAATGCCTGACGCTCGTCGCCGGCGGCAAGTCCGACAGGGAGATTTCCCAGGCGTTGTCGATCGCCGCCGCCACCGCTCACGAGCATATCGAGAACGCCAAGCGGAAGCTGAAGGCCGACTCCCGAGCCGAGACCGTAGCCGTCGCCGTTTCGCTAGGAATTATTGAAATCTAAGGATTACGCCTCGGAGGCGAGTTACCGCCCCCTCTGTTTGGAGGGTTAATCCGAAGGCTCGGCTGTGCTGCGCTAAGCCAGACTTGGCGGCCGATCCAATTGGCGAGCGCCGCGCCGAGAGCTGCGAGGAACAAATGGCATGTCGATCAAGATGAAACGACTGGCGGCGATTGCGATCTCCAGCGTCGCGCTGGCCGCGTTCGGCGCGACCTCCGCCCAGGCGGCCGCCACCTACACCGAGACGCTCAGTGTCAATCCGGATAGTCTCACCTGCACGACTGTCGGCCAGCAGGTGACTTGCCTCGGAACCGCGCTGTTCTCGGACACGACCGGCTCCGGCGACTTTACCCTGGGCGCCGGCCAGACCGCGGAAGTCGATGTGAACTATACATCGGCGCTCACCGTGCCTGGATCGCCGAGCGAGTCCATCGCCCTCGTCGGACTGTTCGACTCTACCGACGCCGCGACCCTCTCGGCCGCCCTGTTCACGGATGACACCGGCAGCTCCACCCTGGTCGGTTACTCGTCGCCGACATCGGAATTGCTGTCGGCGGGCCTCAATACCAACAACGTCAACAACACCTACACCGACGTGATCGGCTTCCTCGCACCCTCCTTGGGCGCGCCGACGGCCGGCTTCTCGTTCGACTCGATCGATTCCACGTTCGGAATGAACGCCTCGCCAGGACACACGCTCGACCCGAACCAGATCACAGGCGCGGTCTTCGGATACCAGTACACTGAGGCCGTACCCGAGCCCGCGAGCTGGGCGCTGATGCTGGTTGGCGTCGGTGCGCTGGGCGCGATGCTCCGCCGCAGAACCTCCGCGCCGGCCGCGGCGACGGTGCGCTAGAAGCGTGTCGAGTCGACTTGGAATCGCCTTTCTCCGTCACCCCGGACGGCCTGCAAGGCCCCTGCAAGGCCGATCCGGGGCCGGACCATCCGGTTCCTCGACGAGCTCCAGCTCGGTGGCGGCGCGTCCGGCCCCGGATCAGCGCCCCCGATCAAGTCGGGGGCTTGTCCGGGGTGACGGGCTGATGCCGTTTAGCTTCAGCGTGCTCTAGATCGACTCCGCCCGCCGCTTGGCCGGGCCGGCCTAGCCAGGGGACGATGGCTCTCGGCCTCCAACCGTTCGAGAACGTCCGCGTCTCCTGCCGGACGCCCGACGGACCGGGCCCAAGGAAGGTCTGGGCCCGGCCGGTCGTC
>DATJRL010000094.1:0-3152 GCA_035504785.1 Caulobacteraceae bacterium | reverse complement strand
ACGAGGGTTTCATCTATTCGCGCCTCGGGCACCCGAACCTCGCGATGGTCGAGGCGCGGATGGCGGCCCTCGACGGGGCGGAGGACTGCGCCGCCTTCAACAGCGGCATGGCGGCGATCTCCACGGTCGCCCTCGCCCTGCTCCGGCCGGGCGACAGCGTTGTCCATAGCCAGCCGATTTATTCGGGCGCCGACAATATGCTCAACCAGGTGATGACCGGGATGGGCGTCCACGTTCAGGGCGTGGCCAGGGCGGTCGATGGCGAGGCGATCCGCGCCGCCGCCGAGGCCGCTCGCGCCAAGGGACCGCTGCGCCTCTTCATGCTGGAGAGCCCCGCCAATCCCACGGCGGCCATCGTCGACATCGCGCTCGTCCGTCAGATCGCTGATGAAATCGGCGCTGCGGCCGGCGAACGGCCTCTGATCAGCGTCGACAACACGTTCCTCGGCCCGCTGATGCAGCGCCCTGCGAGCCACGGCGCGGACCTGACGATCACCTCCCTGACCAAGTACTGCGGCGGCCACAGCGACCTGCTGGGAGGTTCCGCGAGCGGTTCGGCCGAGCTGGTGCGCAAACTCAAATCGCTGCGAACGATCGTGGGCAACCACATGGAGCCGTTCACCGCCTGGCTGATGCTGCGCTCGCTCGAGAGCCTGGCGGTGCGCCAGGAGCGCGCCTGCGCCAACGCGGCCATTGTGGCGTCATTCCTGCGCGATCACCCCAAGGTGACGGGCGTGACCTATCTGGGCTTTCTCGCCCCTGGGACGTCGGAGCGCGCTGTCTATGATCGCCAGTGCGGCGGCGCCGGATCGACGTTCTCCTTCACCCTTGCAGGTGGAGAGGCGGAGGCGTTCCGCTTCCTCGATCAGCTCAGGCTCCTGAAGCTGGCGGTCAGCCTGGGCGGCTCCGAGACCTTGATCTGCCACTCCGCGACGACGACCCACTACGCCGTGCCGCGCGCGCGGCGGGAGGCGGGCGGCATATTCGAGGGGACGATGCGCCTTTCCGTCGGCCTCGAGCATCCCGACGATCTCATCGCCGAACTCACCCGCGCCCTGGAGGCCGTATGAGCGCCGAACGCGGCTTCGACCGGATCTCCCAGGCCGGCAAGGTCCCCGCGCCGGACGAGCGGACCCAGGTCCTGGTGATCGGCGGCGGCCCCGCGGGCGCGACCGCGGCGATCACCGCCGCAAAGGCGGGCGCCTCGGTGATGCTGGTCGACGAGAATCCCATTGGCGTAGGCCTCATGGGGCTGGATACGCCGCTCTATTTCGGCGGCCGCTTCACCAACGCCGTGCAGGCGCAGGGGCGGATGGTCGAACAGATCCTCGGCTCCAACCCGCTGCTGGAGGCGGCGTTCGAGGCGGGCGTGGACGTGCGCCTGGGGACCTACGCCTGGGGCGCGTTCACGCCCGGCTGGGGGCTCGCCTCCTTGCCCGCTCCCATCGCTGGGCTGGCCGACGAGGAACGCGCCTGGATGGTTGGCTTCGAGCGGCTGATCCTGGCGACCGGCGCCCGCGACGTCGCGTTCGCCTTCCGTGGCTGGGACCAACCCGGCGTGATGGGCGCCCGCGCCTTCGAAGCTCTGACGAGCCGTTACGACGCCTTCGCGGGCCGGCGAATTGTGATCCTCGGCACGGGAGAACTCGCCATCAGAACCGCGCGGGCGGCGCTTTCGCGCGGCCTCCTGGTGGAGGCGCTGGTCGACGTGGCCGATGCGTTTCAGGGCGACCCCTCGGCCGCCGCCGAGTTGGCCGCGGCCGGCGTCGAGGTCCTGCCGGGACACGTCCCGGTCGCCGCGCCCGGCGGCCTCGAGGGGATCGAGGGCCTGACTGTCAGCGAACACGCCAGCGGCGCGACGCGAACGCTTCCCTGCGACACGATCGTCGAGGCGATCAGCCTGACCCCGGTGATCGAACTGCTGGACGTGCTGGGGGGCGCGATCGCGCCTGCGCCTCGTCTGGGCGGTCACGCGCCGGTGAGCCCCGACGGGACCGCCACGAGCCTTCCCAACGTCTTCATCGCCGGGGACGTCGCCGGCGCGCCCGGCGGCGCCGGCATGGGCGAGGGCGCCGCGTGCGCTTCCGGGGTGAGGGCTGCTCAGGCCGCTCTAGCCTCGTTGGGCCACGGCGTGACGCTCGATCCGGCCCTCGCGCCTGGAGCGGACTTTGACGCGCTCGCCTATCAGACGGAATGGGCGCGCGCCCTGATGGGCGACGCCGACGTCGTCCTCTGCCAGTGCGAAGAGGTCACCAGAGCGGCGCTTACCGAGGTGCGGCCTCCGACCTATCTGGGTCCGCCGTCGCGCGCCCAGGCCAAACGGGATCTCGCCACCCTGCTCGAGGACGGCCCGGCCAACCAGGACCAGATCAAGCGCCTCACCCGCGCCTGCATGGGCCCCTGCCAGGCGAGGCGCTGCCGCGAGCAGGTGGCCCTGACCCTCGCCTGCGCCTCCAACGCCGCCCCGGAGGACGTACCCTTGGCCGGCTACCGCGCGCCGGTGCGACCGCTGCCGCTCAAGGTGCTGGCCGCCTGGGACGAGTCGCCGGAGATCGCACGATACTGGGACGTGTGGATGGGCATCCCAGGCCAGTGGACGCCGTACGATGACATCGGCACCGAGCGCGAGGCGTTCTCGGCCGGCATCCTCGGCGAAGGGGGTCACGCGTGACCGGCGCCAGCGTCATCGTCATCGGCGCGGGCGTCACCGGTCTTTCCTCGGCTTGGTGGCTGGCGCGGTCGGGCGTCGACGTCCTGGTCATCGACAAGGGCATCGTCGGCTGGGAGGCGTCAGGACGCAACGGCGGCGGCGCCTCGCACTATCACAGCCCGCTGTTTCATGAGGAGCAGAGCCTGTGGCCGCAGATGGACGAACTCCTCGGCTACACGACCGAGTACCGTCGCGAGCGGGTGATCTTCGCCACCACTGAGCATCACCTGGAGAACTATCGCCGGATGGCCGAGATCTGCCGGGGCCTGGGATACCGGGTGGACGATCTCGATCCGGCGCAGGTGCGCAGCTTCGTGCCGCTGGCCGGAGACAACGTCACCGGCGGCATCCATCTGCGCTTCGGCGGCCAGGCCAATCCTCAGCGCACGGTGCAGGCCTACGCGTGGGCGCTGCAGGACCTCGGCGGCCGCATTTTCCAGCA
>DATJRL010000093.1:0-14927 GCA_035504785.1 Caulobacteraceae bacterium | reverse complement strand
CGCGCTGCGCAACGGCAAACTCCTGTGATCTGCGGCGCGCCGGCGATCCGGCGCGGGAGCGCCAAGATCGCCTAGCCAGGCGAAAGTCCGACTCCGCCTTCGGAATGTCTGCGCGTCGGCGGGTGTCGTCCGCGCGGTCGGAAGCCTCAAGCCAGCCCGTTGATCCGCTTCGCCGCGGTGACGGTGTTTTCCAGCAGGCAGGCGACGGTCATCAGACCGACGCCGCCCGGCACCGGGGTGATGTGGCCGGCCACGTTGACGACGCCGGGAAAGTAGACATCGCCCACGACCCGGGTCGCCCCCGCCGCGGCCTTCACGGGGTCGAGGGACGGAACCCGGTTGACCCCCACGTCGATCACCGTCGCGCCTGGACGGACCCAGCTCTTCTTGACCATCTGCGGCCGACCGACCGCCGCGACCAGTATCTCCGCTTCGCGGCAGACGGCCGGCAGGTCGATCGTGCGCGAGTGGGCCATCGTCACGGTGCAGTTGGCCGCCAGCAGCAGCTGCGCCACCGGCTTGCCCACCAGGTTCGAGCGGCCGATCACCAGGGCCCGCTTGCCGGTCAGGTCGCCCAGCGTCTCCCTCAGCATGATCATGCAGCCCAAGGGGGTGCAGGGCGCCAGCGCCGGCAGTCCGCTGAACAGCCGACCGGCGTTCGCGATGGTGAGACCGTCCACGTCCTTGGCGGGATCGAGCGCCTCCAGCACCCGCGCCTCGCTGATGTGCCCGGGCATCGGCAGCTGCACCAGCACGCCGTGGATCACGTCGTCGGCGCTGAGCTTGCGCACGAGCGCGATGACGGTGTCTTCAGGCGTCTCGGCCGGCAGTCGGTAGGTCACCGAATGCATGCCGGCGGCGAGGCTCTGCTCGCCCTTGGACCGGACGTAGATCTGGCTCGCGGGGTCGTCGCCCACCAGGATCACCGCCAGCCCGGGCTTGAGGCCGTGGTCGCGAACCAGACGCGCCACCTCCGCGGCCACCCGCGCCCGCACGACCTCGGCAAGCACCCTGCCGTCGATGATCCGAGCCGCCATCCGAATCCTTCTGGCTGTTTTTCGCGCCCCGCCTACGCCCCCCATGCCCGCGAAGCAATTGCGCGGCGCGCGGCAATCTGGGTAGACCCGCCCCATGCAGCCGTTCCCGGCCACCGATGTCGTCCAGGCCCATGTGCTGCTCGTCGGCGGCGGCCTCGCGTCCAGCCTCATCGCGCTGCGGCTGCGGCGCGCCCGCCCCGACCTGAAGATCGTGATGCTGGAGCGCGATCTGAGCATCGGCGGGGAGCATACGTGGTGCCACTTCGCCAGCGACGTGTCGCCCGAGATCGGCGCCTGGCTGGGGCCGCTGATCGTGCACGACTGGCCGGGCTACGATGTGCGCTTCCCGCAGCGCCGGCGCACGCTCTCCACCCACTACCGCGCCATCACCTCCGCGCGGCTGCACCAGGTGATGAGCGAGCTGCTGGGCGCCGACGCCTGGCTGGGCGTGGAAGCGAGGGAGGTGCGCAGCGACGGCGTGAAGCTGGTCGACGGGCGCAAGCTCGCCGCGCCGCTGGTCATCGACGCCCGTGGTCCGCGTCGGTCCAACCACCTGGCGCTGGGCTGGCAGAAGTTCCTCGGCCAGGAGGTGCGGCTGGCGGCGCCGCACGGGCTGCCACGCCCGGTGGTGATGGACGCCAGCGTCCCGCAGATCGACGGCTATCGGTTCCTCTACCTCCTGCCTGTCGGCCCCGACCGCGTGCTGATCGAGGACACGCGCTACGCCGACGCCCCGGCGCTGGACCGAGCCCAGCTGGAGAAGGACATCTCCGCCTACGCCGCCTACCAGGGTTGGAGCATCGCCGAGGTGGTGCGCGAGGAAGTCGGCGTGCTTCCGATCGCGCTCGCGGGCGACATCGACGCCTACTGGTCGGAAGCGCCGGACGACGCCGCCGACGCCGGCCTTCGCGCCGCGCTTTTCCACCCCACGACCGGCTACTCCCTGCCGGACGCCGCGCGCCAGGCAGAGCTGATCGCCGCCCTGCCCACACTGCACACCGAGGCGGCGCGCGACGCGCTGATCGCGATGTCCAAGCGCGCCTGGGCCGACCGCGCCTACTATCGCCTGCTGAACCGCATGCTGTTCCGCGCCGCCGAGCCGGGCGAACGCTACAAGGTGTTGCAGCGGTTCTACCGTCTGCCGCAGCCGCTGATCGAACGGTTCTACGCCGGCCGCGCCAATTGGCGGGACAAGTTGCGGATCCTCGCCGGCAAGCCGCCGGTGCCGATTCGTCGCGCCCTCGCCTGCCTCTCCGAAGCTCCGCTGCTGGCCGAACGGGCCGCGGCGTGAGCGGCAAGGTCGCGGTCGTCGGCGCCGGCTTCGGAGGTCTCGCGCTCGCGGTGCGCCTGCAGAGCGCGGGGATCGCCACGACGCTGATCGAGGCGCGCGACAAGCCGGGCGGCCGCGCCTACGTCTGGCGCGACCAGGGCTTCACCTTCGACGCCGGACCCACCGTGATCACCGATCCGGCCTGCATCGACGAGCTCTTCGCCCTTAGCGGCCGCCGCCGCGCCGACTATGTCGAGCTGCTGCCGGTGTCGCCCTTCTACCGGCTGCTCTGGCCGGACGGGGGCTCGTTCGACTATGTCAACGACCAGGCCGGGCTCGACCGCCAGATCGCCGCGAAAAACCCCGCGGACGTCGAAGGTTATCGCCGCTTCCTGGCGTTTTCCGAGGCCGTGTACGACGAGGGTTACAAGCGCCTGGGCCACGCGCCGTTCCTGAAGATCACCGACATGCTGGCCGCCGCGCCCCAGCTGATGCGGCTGCAGGCCTGGCGCAGCGTCTACGACAAGGTCGCCAGCTATGTGCAGGACGACCACCTGCGCCAGGCGCTCAGCTTCCACACCCTGCTGGTGGGCGGCAGCCCGTTCGCCGCCTCGTCCATCTACGCCCTGATCCACGCGTTGGAGCGCGACGGCGGCGTCTGGTTCGCGAAGGGAGGGACCCACGCCCTGGTGCGCGGCCTCGCCAAGCTGTTCGAGGAGCTCGGCGGGCGGCTGATCGTCTCCGATCCGGTGGGCTCGATCGAAACGGAGGCGGGTCGCGTCACCGGCCTCATCCACGCCGATGGGACCTTCGAGGCCTTCGACGCGGTCGCCTCCAACGCCGACCTCGTTCATACCTACGGCGAGTTGCTGGGCGGCGATCGGCGCGGCCGCTCGATGGCGCGGCGCCTGAAGCGCCGCCGGTTCAGCCCCTCGCTGTTCGTGGTCCACTTCGGCCTGAAGCGGGCGCACCCGCGCCTGGCGCGCCACAGCATCCTGTTCGGGCCGCGCTACAAGGGGCTCATCGACGACATCTACAGCCGGCCGGCGCTGGCCGACGACTTCTCGCTCTACCTGCACGCGCCGACGACGACCGACCCGAGCCTGGCGCCGCCTGGTTGCTCGACCTTCTACGCCCTGTCGCCCGTGCCCCACCTCGGGACGGCGAACATCGATTGGGACCTCGAGGGTCCGGCCTACGCGGATCGCATCCTGGAGAGCCTGGAGGCGCGCGCCATTCCGGGCCTAAGGTCCGACCTCGTGACCCGCCGCATCTTCACCCCCAAGGACTTCGAGCGCGAGCTGCGCGCCTGGCAGGGTTCGGCGTTCTCGCTGGAGCCGGTGCTCACGCAAAGCGCCTGGTTCCGCGCCCACAACCGCGACGACGTCATCGGCAACCTCTACTTCGTCGGCGCCGGAACCCACCCCGGCGCGGGCGTCCCCGGCGTCATCGGCTCGGCCAAGGCGACCGCCGGGCTGATGATCGAGGACCTGGGAGGACGGACTTGATGCGGCCGGCAATCGCACCGCCCTGCTCCCCTCCCCCTTGCGGGGATTGCGCGCCATGACCACCGATCTCGTCGCCTCCAGCCGGGAGACCATCCGCAAGGGGTCCAGGAGTTTCGCGGCCGCCGCGGCGCTGTTCGACGCGGAGACGCGCGCCGACGCCGAGATGCTCTACGCCTGGTGCCGTCATTGCGACGACGTCATCGACGGCCAGGAACTCGGCCACGGCATGGCGACGCCCGACGCCGCCACCGCCAACCAGCGCCTGACCGCCCTCTACGCCAAGACCCGCGCCGCCTTGGCCGGCGAACCGACCGACGATCCCGACTTCGCCGCCTTTCAGCGGGTCGCCCTGCGACGCCAGATTCCGGAAACCTACGCCACCCAACTGCTCGACGGCTTCGCCATGGACGTGATGGCGCGCCGCTACGAGACCCTGGAGGACACCCTCGACTACTGCTGGCACGTGGCGGGCGTCGTCGGGGTGATGATGGCGCTGGTGATGGGCGTCGAGCCGAACGATCTGCCGACGCTGCGCCGCGCGCAGGACCTGGGTCTCGCCTTCCAGCTCACCAACATCGCCCGCGACGTCATCGAGGACGCCGCCAACGGGCGCATCTACCTGCCCGCCGCCTGGCTCGCCGACGCCGGCATCCCCGAAACCGAGCTCGCGGCGCGCCAGCATCGCGGGCCGCTGTTCAAGGTCACCCAAAAGTTGCTGGACGCGGCCGAGCCCTACTACGCCTCCGCCCTCGCCGGACTGCCCGCCCTGGCCTTCCGGTCCGCCTGGGCGATCGCGGCCGCTCGGGGGGTGTATCGGCAGATCGGGGTGATCGTCGAACGGCGCGGGCCGGCGGCCTGGGATAGCCGGGCGTCGGCCAGCACGCCGATGAAGGCCTGGCTGGCGCTCAGCGGCGGCTGGACGGCGCTGGCGAGCCGCGGGAAGGTGGCCCCGGAGCGCCCGCCGCTTTGGTCGAAGATCTGAGGAAGTCGCCCATGCGCCGCCGCGCCCTCATCGCCCTCGCCGCCGCCGCGGCCGGCGTCGCCCCTGCAGCCGTCCTCGCGGACGCTTCGTCGCTGCCGCCGAAGCGCTACTTCGTCCTCGCCCACGCGCCCGGCCCGAAATGGGACTCGACCAAGGGCTTTCGCCAGCAGGTCGGGATCGATCAGCACGAGACCTACATGCAGGACTTCTTCGACCGCGGAACGCTGGTCCTCGGCGGCCCCTATCTCGACAACAGCGGGGGCATGATGATCTTCGATCTCGACTCCGCCGAGGATGCGCAGCGCGTCGCGGAGGGCGATCCCACGGTGCGGAGCGGGCTGCTGGCGGTGACGGTGAAGCCTTGGCTGGCGGTGTTCCGCCAGGGATAGCCG
The DNA here is from genome assembly GCA_035504785.1 of Caulobacteraceae bacterium. GTDB lineage: Bacteria > Pseudomonadota > Alphaproteobacteria > Caulobacterales > Caulobacteraceae > Acaudatibacter. The sequence continues at coordinate 9,738 of DATJRL010000093.1, read as the reverse complement.
GGCGCGTCAGCTCGGCGAAACAACACCGTTCTGGCGGTCCCACACGGTGGTGCCCTGAGGTGAGGTCATCGACACTTCGTTCGGACTTTTGAAAACGAACGGACCACCGTTCGTAGAGGCGATCGCCCCTCCGGCGCCGATGACATTGGCGCTCCATTTGCCATCGGATCCGGCCGTGAGCGCGCCGCCGACCTTCTGGAACAGCTGCAGTTTGTAGGCGCCTTGGGGCGTGATCGTCAGGCTGGCGGTCCAGACCTGGCCATCCGGAAGCGTCGGCCAGCCACCGCTTCGCCACGCGCCAGCGAAGCCTCGCAGATTGTCCTGGGCCGCGCCAGGATCGGCCAGGCCCACCCAGGGTTCAGGGATGCGGTGGAGACCGGTGAGAAGGATGCCAGCCTCGCCCAGCTGCGCACCGAACATCGCCGCCCTGGCGTGGCTGAGAGGGGTCGCAGCGACGATCGCCGTCGGTCCGAGGTTCGAGTGGAAAACCAAGCTGTTGCCGAGATGGAACACCGTTCCCGCGTCATCCACCTCGACAACGGTCTGGAAGCCGCCGCTCGCGTTGACGCTGAATGAGCCTCCGGTCTTGTTGGCGTTCATGACACCGGCGAAGAGCTCGCCCAAGGTCGTCTGGCTGTATCCGGAGGCTACGCCCGGCGCCCATTCGACGCTGGCGACGGTCCAGTTGCCGACGAAGCTCGGCGCGCCGCTCGCGACCGCGGCTGGCGCGTCGGGCCCCTTGGAACGCAGCATCAGGAACCCTATGGCGGCGATCACAACCACGCCCGCCGCCAGCGTCAGCGCCAGCGGCTGTGTCAGGCGGAACGGCCGAACCGGCGCGGGCGTCGGCGGTGGCGGTGGCGCCGGCGGCGGGGCGGGACGCGGCGTGGGCGCGGAACCGTCGCCGAGCAGACGCTTGAGGGCGTCGGCGAGGTCCTGGGCGTGGCGCTCCACCGGCGGCGTGAAAGCGTCCATCCAGTGCGGAGTCGAGATGAAGTACTCCAGCGCGTCCGTCGGCATCACATCCTCGATGCGGTACGGGACGATCGGCAGACCGTGATGGACCGCGCGCTCCACCTCGCGCTTGATCTGGTTGGACTCGTTGGCCGAGTGCGAGAGCACCAGCACGAAGGCTCGGGCCTGTTCGAGCGCGCCGATGATCGACGTGCTCCACTCGGCGCCCGGCAGGATGTCCCGTGGCGCGATCCAGCAGCGGAGCCCGTTCTGTTCGAGCGTCGCGCAGACGCCGTCCGCGATCGGCTTGTCGTGCGAGGCGTAGCTGATGAAGACGTCGTGGCTCACGGAACGAAGCTATGTCAGCCGGCGCCTCGCGGTCGAGTCCGCTTCGCGGCTTCGGCGGCGGCTAAGGGCGGCTCGCTCGCTGAATCGCCGCGAGCTCCGCCTTCAACTTGCGGATCGGCTGGGCGAGCAGGAAGCCGAAGGAGACGCACCCTTCCTTGGTCGAAACCGCGTGGTGGATGCGGTGAGCTTGCACGAGCGGCTTCCAGAACCGGGATTTGGCGCTGAATGGCGACCAGTAGCGCCTGTGCGCGAGGCCGTCGTGGAAGAGCGCATAGATCGCCCCATAGGCCGTGATCCCGCAGCCGACCGGCAGCAGCCAGGGCGCGCCATGAACGCCGAGGTAGATGGCGACAATGGCCGGGGCGGCGAAGACGACCGCGAAAAGATCGTTGAGCTCGAAGGCGCCGGTTCCCGGCTCGTGGTGGGAGCGATGCCAGACCCAGCCGACCCCGTGCATGACGTACTTGTGCGTCCACCAGGCAACGCCTTCCATCCCGGCGAACGCCGCCATGAAGAGCACGATGTCGAGGGCCAGTTCCGCCATGCTTCTCTACGACCGGATGCGCCGCGCCGCGCCCTGCGCCAGGGCGAAGCCGGCGAGCCCGACCAACGCCAACACGATCCAGGCCTTATAGAGGCCCTCGGCGCCTTCGTCGCGCCACAGCAGGCCTTGGTAGGCGTCGATCACCCAGGCGTGAGGCGTCCACCAGCTGAGCGACTGCAGCCAAGGCGGCATCAGGAAGCGCGGAACCATGCTTCCGCCCAGCGCCGCCAGGATCAGGATCACGAAGGTGGAGAGCATCTGCGCCTGCTCGCGGGAGCGGCAGACGCTGACTAGCGCCATCGCGACGCCCCCCGCCGCGGCCGCGGCCGCCAGCGTCGTCACCAGCCACAGGCCGAAGTGCTGGAGCGTCGGGACGCCGAAGACGATCTGCGCGGTGGCGAAGATCACCGCCGCCTGGGCGACCGCCTGGGCGATCAGGAACAGGTACTTGCCGCTGACCACCGGCCCGATGCCGGCCGGACCGGCCAGGATGCGCTCGGCGACGCCGGAACGACGCTCGTCGATCAGGGTCAGAGCCCCATGGGTCGCGGCGAAGAGCAGGAAGAGGATCGTCACCGCGCCGGCGTAATAGGCGATGGTCGCGCCGCCTTTCTTGACGCCGGTCACCAGTTCGCTGGCGAACAGCGGCGCGGCCTTGGGCGCCGAGCCTGGATCATGCGCCACCTGGTCCTCGGCGAAGGCGACGTTGTCGCGCTGGTCGGGGGTGAGCGGGCCAATGGCGGGGGCAAGATCGCGAAGGGCGCGGGCCAACATCGCGTCGGGCAGGCTGCGGCTGAGCGCTTCCCGGGTCCTGGCCTCGGTCAGAGGGGCGGCGACCGCGCGGCTCGGATCGGAAAGGATCACCAGCGGCGCGCCCGGCCCGGCCGGATCGGACTCGATGACCAGCCCGGCGTCAGCCCGCCCGGACCGCACCGCCGCCCGCACCGCGGCGTAGGTCTCCGGGCTGGAGCGGGCGGCGCGCAGGTCCTTGTCCGCCAGCAGCGCCGCCTCCAGGCGCCGCGAACCCGGCGTATGGGCCACGTCGGCGACGGCCAGCATCAGCCGTACATCGGCGCCCGACGTTCCAGCGAACACCGCGGAGAAGATCAGGAACACGACGGATGGCAGGAAGAAGGTCATCACCAGCGCCGCCGGGTCGCGCCACAGCTCCAGCCACATCACCTTGAACATCGCGAGGCTCATGCCGCCGGCTCCCGCCGCCCGGCGATGCGGGCCATCAGGTGCGACAGCGAAGGGCGTCGGACTCGGATTTCGCGCGCCCGCAGCCCCAGTGCTTCCAGCCGCCGCGCCAATTCGGCGGCGCGGCCGTAGCCGTCGTCGGCCAGACAGGTCCAGGTCCCGACCTCCTCGCCCGGCGCGAGCCCCTCCCCCGCGAGACAAGCAACCGCCCGCTCATGGCCCTGCAGCAGCACCTCGACCTCCGTCTGCTCGCCGAAGGACTCCGCCAGTAGCGAACTCGGCGATCCCTCGAGGCGTTTCTCCCCGGCGCACAGGAAGCCGACCCGGTCGGCGAGGTCTGCCGCCTGGTCGAGGTCATGGGTCACCAGCAGCACGCCGACGCCGCCGTCGCGCAATCGCCGCAGCAGTTCGCCCACCGCCTGCCGCGCCGCCTGGTCGACGCCCACGGTCGGCTCGTCGAGCACCAGCAGCCTCGGATGGCCGAGGATGGCCGCGGCGATGTTCACCCGCCGTTGATAGCCGCCGGACAGACGCCGCACCTGGCTCGCGGCCCGATCCTCGACCTGGGTGAGCGCCATGGCTTCGCCCGCGCCTTCGCGCGCGGCTCGCCCTTTCAAGCCCGCCAAGCGCGCGAAGGCCTCGAGATTCTCGGCGACGGTCAGCAGCGGAAACAGGGCCAGCGTCTGCGGCGCGAAACCGAGCGCGGCGCGGGCGCGGCGGTCGGCGTAAGGATCGCGGCCCAAGAGACGCACGAATCCGGCGTCGGGCCGCAACCGGCCGCAGACGAGGCCGGCCAGCGTCGACTTGCCGGCGCCGTTCGGTCCGAGCAGGGCATAGATCTCTCCGGCGCACACGCGCAGACTCACGGCTTTCAGCGCCTGGCGTGCGCCGAAGGCGAGGCTGACGGCTTCGACTTGGAGGATGGCGTCGGGGTCCGCGGCGCTCACGCCGCCGCCTTGCGCCCCGCGAAAAGACTGCGGGCGAACTGGGCCAGCCGGCCGTCGCAACCGGCGCGGGCCAGGGCCGCGTCGGCGGCCTCGAGGTGGGTATCGATCTGGGCGGATGCGGCGCGGGGCCCGATGGCCGAGACGACGGTGGTCATCCCCGCGTCCTTGCCGACATCCTTGCCGACGTGCTCGCCGCCGCCATCGGCGTCGATGAGGTCGTCGCGGATTTGGAAGGCGAGTCCGACGCGGCGGGCGAACTCGCCGAGCTCGCGGCGCGCGTCCGGCGACGCAGCCCCGATCCGCGCCCCGGCTTCCGCGGCCGCCATCATCAACACCCCGGTCTTGCGATGGTTGAGGGCGTCGAGCTCGACCACGGTGCGCGGCCGGTCGCGCTCGGCGAGGTCCAGCGCCTGTCCCGCGACGAGCCCGGAGAAACCCACGGCGTCCGCCAGGCTGACCACCAGCTCGGATCGGTCCTCCGCGCCCAGAGCCTCCGCCGAGGCGATGACGCCGAAGGCGCGGGTCAGGAGGCCGACCGAGGCCAGGATCGCGTCGGCTTCGCCGTAGACCCGGTGCGTGGTGGGACGGCCGCGGCGCAGGCGCGCGTCGTCCATCGAGGGCAGGTCGTCGAGCACCAGCGAGGCGGCGTGCACCATCTCCATGGCGCAGGCGACGTCCAGCGCCCGCGAGACGGTCGCCCCGAACGCCTCGGCCGAGAGCAAAGTGAGCAAGGGGCGGAAACGCTTCCCCGGCGCGAGAAGCGCGTAGTGCGCGGCCTCGCCGAGCCGGCCCGGTTCTTCAGCCGGCGGCGGGATCAGCTCAGCCAACCTGCGGTCCACGACGAGGCGTAGACCATCGACGCTATGGAGAAACGTGCCGGTGTCGTCCATCCGCCCTCCGACTCCGGCGCAACTACTCCCGCCCCGAGTCCTGTCGAAACTTGAAAGGGTTATTCGACGGCGTCAACCCGACGACTCTGAAACAGAATCCCACACTCACGTCATCGCCTGCCTCGGCGGCGGCGCAACCAAGCGGCCACGGCCCAAGCGTGGGAGTCGTGTCGCAAGCGGACGACCGCCTCTGGTGGATCGATCCAGACCAGGGTGTGGTCCGCCTCGATCTTCAGGTGAGGCGCCTCTCCGACGAGCCGCGCCTCGAACAGCGATTGGCGGTTGTTGTAGGCCTCGCCGTCGGTGTTGATGAAGAACTGGTCCGCCCGACCGATCCGCTCGCTGGCCGTCGCCGCCAATCCGGTCTCCTCGCCGAACTCCCGCGCCATCGCCGCCGCATCGTCCTCGCCAGGGTCGATGGCGCCGCCGGGCAGGTCGAGCCAGGGTGCGTGCCCCGGCTTCTCCACCCGCACGACCGCGATGCGCCCGTCGCGCTCCAGGATGCCGAACACGGCCGGCCGATCGCGATAGACGCGGCCCGGCTCGGGTTCGCCGAACTGCGGCGTCGTCATCAGTCGCCGCCGTAGAGGCTGTCGTAGGGATCCACCTTGCCGGCCTCGATGTCGGCGACCGGGATCACCGGCTTGTAGCCGACGCTGTCGTCGGCGCTGGCCCGCCAGGCCAGCACGATCTCGTCGCGCAGCTCGGTGGCGCCGGCGGCGAGGCGCCCAGCCGTGAAATCCAGCCCCTCGCCGCCGCCCTGCCGAAACGCGCCGGCCTTCTCCAGCTCGTAGAACGGGATCACGGTCCCCAGCGTCGTCGAGAGATAGCCGCCCACTCGCTGCTCGATCGGACAGGCGCAGTCGTGGAACGCGCCGACCCGCGAGAGCACCGCCGCGTAGGGCACGTTCTGGCGCACATAGGCGCCTTCCCACGGCGTATGCACCGGGCGGGTCGTGTAGCCATTCGGGTTCGGGTACGGGCCCCATCCGTTGAAGTGGATCGAAACGTGCAGCGGCATGCTGCCATCGCCGACGAAGTGGGAGAGCGCGCCGATATCGGCCAAGATCAGCTGCTCACGCTCGGAGCGATCGGCCTCGAGCCAGGCCTTGTGGGCCGGGTCGGACGTGTGTTCGGCGCCCGCCTCGTCGGCCCGCCAGTAGGCGAAGTCCTTCTTCAGCTGCTGCCAATCCTCCACGATCGAGTACGGCAGGTAGCCGATCTTCCACGACGTGGCGCCGACCGCCTCCAGCGCCCTCTCGTAATCCTCGCGCGTCGGCGGCAAGGTCGACAGCGGCGGCCCGCCGGCCAGTCTGCCGTCGTCGTCGCCGTCGACGAAGTGGCCGGGGTCGCGGTCGGAGTCGTGAGCCTTGCCCGCGCCGCGCGAGCGGTCCGGCTCGCGGCTGAGCTCGCCGATGGCCTCGCGCGTCGCCGCGGTGCGCAGGAACGGCGGCAGGTCCGCCGGCAGCGTCTCGATCGCCGCCCGCCCGATCCAACGGTGACCGGTCCCGCCCCAGGCCAGCGCCTGGGCGGCGCAGCCCAGCGCCGACATCGCGGCCACCGCCAACACCCAACTACGCTTCATCGCGGATCCCCGATCGGCAACTCTGCCTCGATGCGCTCCACCCAGGCCTCCACCGACGGATAGTCGGAGAGCTGGAAGCCGCCATCGTGCGCCATGCGCGTGTAGGCCACCAGGGCGATGTCGGCGAGGGTGAGCGCGTTCGACGCCAGGTAGTCGCGGCCGGCGAGCCCGGCGTCCAGCCGCCGCAGCGCCGAGTCGCCACGCTCGAGCAGCTTCGGGTCCAGCTCCGCGCGGCGCTTGCCCAGGTACTTTATCTGGAAGCGCGCCACCGCCACCGCCGGCTCGTGGCTGTATTGCTCCCAGAACATCCACTCGAGCATCTTCGCGCGTTCATACGCGTCGCCCGGGACCAGAGACGAGCCCTCCGCCAGATGCAGGATGATGGCGTTTGACTGGGCGAGATGTCGGCCGTCGGCGAACGCCACCACCGGAACCTGGCCGGCGGGATTCATCGCCAGAAACGACGCCGTCCGGCTCTCGCCCCTCATTATGTCGATGTTTTTCCAGGCGAAAGGCACGCCGAGCCGCTCGGCGGTCCACTTCACTTTCAGACAATTTCCCGAGATCGGGTCGCCGTAAATCGTGATCATGTCTTAACCAAACCTTACCGTAACGGGATTGCTTCCGTCTTGTAACGTCTGTACGACACTCGGCGACTGGCCGACGAGCCGTTGCAGGGACATCCTCAGGATGAAGCGCAGCTTCGTTGGCCTTGCGGCCCTTTGCCTGGCTTTGTGCGCCAAAGCCGTCCTGGCCGACCCCGCGCCGACCCCGCCGCCCGCTGCTCCAGCTGCCGATCCGATCGGCGATCTGATCTCCGCCGCCCTCACCGGCGCCCTGCCCGGCTCGGCGGACTTCTACCTGAAAGCCACCCTCTACCACGCCGGCGAGCGCGGCATGCGCGAGCTCGACTCGCTGGGCTGCAAGGTGGTGGCGATGCGCACCGCGGCCGTCGACGGCGTGAAGCTCCCTCGTCACACCGTGCTCTTCATCAAGGAGACCGTCGGCCTGCCGATGCCGGACGGCAGCAAGCACGACGGCTACTGGTATGCGTCCGACGTCGGCCCGGCGATCCATCCCGGCCGTATCGACCTCTTCACCGGCACGGGCGCGGCTTCGATGGGGCCTCTGATGTCCCTCAACCTCGCGACGCTCACGGTCATGAAAGCCGGCGCCTTCGAAGGCTGTCCGCCGCGCTGAAACGACCGTTCCTGCCGTAAAGCCGCCGTTCCTTTGCGGCCCTCGCCCCTTTCTCAAGGCGGGCGACGGCGCCCGCACCGTAGATTCACCGTAAACGACGGTCGCCGCCCAGAGGCGTGATCCCTTTGGGTAGGGTTGATGCGTTGCGTTTCGTAGGCATGGCGGCCGGCGCATTTCGTATAGTTACTATTAGTAATTTAAGAACGCAAGGCTTCGACCCAAATCGCGGACCGGCCTAAGGCTCCTGCCCGACCAGCCAGGGCTTCTTGACGTTCAGCGGATAGGGCCGGCCGTCGCGGTGCAGGTAGGGCTCGACGCCGGGCTTGGCGACCATGTCGAGGTCCGGGTAGTCGCAAGCGTCGTGCTCGGGATCGCGGCCGCCGATTTCCAGCACCACCGCGTCGCGTCCGCCGCGGTTGATCAGATGGTGTCCGTCCGGATCGCCGGCCCTGAACGCCGCGCAGTCCCCGGGACCCAGCCGTTCCTCGCCGGCGTCGGTCACCAGCGTCAGCTCGCCTTCCAGCACCATCACGAACTCGTCCTCGTGGGTGTGCCAGTGCCGCTGGCTCGACCACGTTCCCGGCGGCAGTCGCGAGAGGTTGACCCCGAACGTCGTCAGCCCCCCCGCGTTCCCCAGCCGCCGCCAGCTGGCGCCGAGGCAGGGCGCATCGAACGGCGGCGGATAGTTGCAGCCGCTCTCGATCGGGATGGCGGCCAGGTGCAGCTTCTTCATCGCGAACCTCCAGCGGGGATCGAAGGCGGTCTGTAGCCGTTCCTTTCGCCACGGCGTGTCAGCATTCCCCGTCAGGACCGCGCCATGCGGGCGATGCCGGTAGGAAGAAGATCGACCTGGGAGGGCTGACTCCTGTCAGGTCTCCACGAACGCCCGCTCCAGGACGAAGTCCCCAGGCGCGGCCACCGAGCCTTCTTCGTAGCCGCGGTCCAGCAGCAGCTGCTTCAAGTCGGCCAGCACGCTGGGGCCGCCGCAGAGCATCACCCGGTCGCGCTCGCGATCGAAGGGCGGCAGGCCGATGTCCTTGAAGAGCTGGCCGGACTGGATGAGGTCGGTGATCCGGCCCTGGTGCTTGAACGGGTCGCGGGTCACCGAAGGGTAGTAGATCAGCTTCGGGGCCACGATCTCGCCGAGGTCCGGGTCGTTGGGCAGGTCGTGCTCGAGCAAGCGGCGGTAGCTGAGATCGGCGGTGTGACGCACCGTGTGGGTGATCACGACCTTCTCGTAGCGCTCGTAGGTTTCCGGATCGCGCGCCAGCGACAGGAACGGCGCCAGGCCGGTGCCGGTGCCCAGCAGGTAGAGGTTCTTTCCGGGGCGCAGGCCGTCGAGGATCAGCGTCCCGGTGGACTTGCGGCCGATCAGCACCTGGTCGCCGACCTTCACGTGCTGGAGGCGGCTGGTCAGCGGCCCGTTCTGCACCTTGATGGAATAGAACTCGAGCTCGTCGGCGTAGTAGGCGCTGACCACCGAATAGGCGCGCAGCAGCGGCTTGCCGTCCACCAGCAGGCCCAGCATCACGAACTGGCCGCTGGCGAAGCGGAGGCCGGGGTCCCGGGTCGTGCGCAGGGTGAACAGCTCGTCGGTCCAGTGCTCGACGTAGGTCACCGTCTCCAGATAGAAGGCCCCTGAGGCCTTGGCCGGCGGGGCCGCGATGGTCGTGTCGGTCATTGAGGTCCCAAGAAAGCTCCGGCGCGTGAACGGTTATTGGCGCCAGGATGCGTCAGATTCGTTGATCCAGGTCAGATATCGCCGCCGAGGTCCGGGGCGGCGCCGGGGGCGCGGGCGGTATGTATGCCGCATTCGGTCTTTTGCGAACCCGCCCAGCGTCCGGACCTGATGTCGCCCCCCGCCTCCACCGGGCTGGTGCAGGGCCAGCAGCCGATCGAGGGGTAACCGAACGCGACCAGCGGATGCTCCGGCAGGTCGTACTCGGCGGCGTAGGCGTCGAGCTCGGTCTTGGTCCAGTTGGCGAGCGGGTTGAACTTCAGCTTGCCGTCCGACACCTCGACCACCGGCAGGCTTATCCGGTCGCCGCCATGGAAGCGCTTGCGGCCGGT
>DATJRL010000092.1:0-2152 GCA_035504785.1 Caulobacteraceae bacterium | reverse complement strand
GATCGGCCTGATGCGCGAAGCCGGCTGCGTCTTCGTCACCGACGCCGATCGCCCGATCGTCGATTCGCGGGTGATGAGGCGCCTCCTCGCCTATGCAGGGGGACTTGGAGTCCTCGTCGCCCATCGTCCCGCCGACCCGTGGCTCACAGCCGGCGCGGCGGCGAGCGAGGGCGAGTTCGCCGGGCGCATGGGGCTTCCATCCGAACCGCCTGCGGCCGAGACCATCATGCTGGAGCGGGACCTGGCGCTGCTGGACCTGACTGCGCCGGCAGGCGCGCGCCTCATGGTCGATCAGGTGAGCGCGGAGGGCGCCCTGGAGACCCTTCGCAGGTCCAAGGACCGCGGTCTTCCGGTCATCGCCACCGCTTCGATCAACCACCTCACCTTCAACGAGTTGGACATCGGCGACTACCGGACCTTCTGGAAACTCACGCCCCCGCTTCGAGGCGAGGCGGACCGGGCGGCCCTGGTCGCGGCGGTCGCGTCTGGCCTAGTGGATATTGTCGTATCCGGGCACGCCCCCGCTCCCGCTGAGGACAAGCGCCTCCCCTTCGAGGAGGCGACGCCCGGTTCTGTGGGTCTGGAGACGCTCCTGCCCGCACTTCTCACGCTCTGGCACGAGGGCCAGGCGCCCCTGCTGCGCCTCCTCGAGACGGTGACCCTCGCGCCGGCGCGCGCCATCGGCAGCGAAGCGGGCCGTCTCGCCGTCGGCGCGCCGGCCGATCTCATCCTCTGCGACATCGATTCGCCCCGGATCATCGACGCGAGTCTCCTGCTGTCGAAGTCGAAGAACTCCGCTTTTGACGGCCGCCGCTTGCAGGGCCATGTGCGAATGACCGTCGTCGACGGCCGCGTGGTCTGGGAACCTCCCGCCGACGCCCCATGAAGGCTCTTCTTCCCGGCGCGTCGTTGGCCATCGAGCCTGATGCGCTTGGGCGGGACAGACGCAAGCGCTCAATCAGGCTCGACACCTTTGTATCAGAGCAAATCATCCCCATTCAGACGGTTCCGTCTGAATGGGGTTTGCTCTAGGCTCCGCAAATGGTCATGGCAGAGCTTCATGCCCCCGAGGGAGTCCTGGCAGGTCTCTGTCTCGCCTTCGGCTATCTGCTGGGCTCGATTCCATTCGGCGTCATCGTCACCCGCCTTGGCGGCGCCGGGGACATTCGCCAGATGGGGTCCGGAAACATCGGCGCGACGAACGTTCTCAGGACCGGCCGGCCCGGTCTCGCCGCCCTCACCCTCATCGGCGACATGGGCAAGGCCGCCACGGCCGTTCTTCTCGGAGGCCCCGCCTTTGGCCCTCTTGGCGCGGCCCTCGCCGGCGGAGCGGCCTTTGTCGGCCATCTCTTCCCGTTTTGGCTTGGATTCCGCGGCGGCAAAGGGGTCGCCTGCTTCTTCGGCGTCCTGCTGGCGATCGCCTGGCCGGTCGGACTGGCGGCGGGAGCGGTCTGGATCGCCATGGCGGCCATCTTCCGCATCTCGTCGCTCGCCGCCCTGACCGCGGCGACCCTCGCGCCGCTCCTCCTGTTTCTCTTCCATCAGGCGACGCCGGCGCGGCTGGCGGTGACCGCGCTGATGGCCGTCCTCATCTTCATCCGGCACCGGGAAAACATCGGCCGCCTGCTGAGGAATGAGGAGCCTCGTATCGGCCGGGCCAAGCCCGCCTCGTGACGACGGGAGACGGCGCGCCGCACGAGACGCAACTCGCCTGGCTGAGGCTGGCCCGAAGCGAGGGTGTCGGCCCGAGCACCTTTGCTCACCTCCTCTCCAGATTCGGCTCGGCGGAAGCGGCGCTCGACGCGCTGCCCGGTCTCGCTCGCCGCGGTGGCCGGTCGGAGCAGCCGCGCATACCATCCCGGCAGGAGGCGGAACGCGAGCTGGACCGCGGCGCTTCTGTGGGCGCCCGGCTGCTCCTATCAACCGATCCGGCGTACCCCTCGGCTCTCACGGCCACGGACGGAGGGCCGCCCTTTCTCTGGGCCCTCGGCGACGCGACCCTGATGCAGCGGCCCTGCCTCGCCATCGTGGGGGCGCGAACGGCTTCAGCAGCAGGGCGGCGATTCGCACGCGAGCTCGCCGTGGGTCTCGGCCAGGCCGGCTTCGTCATCGTCTCCGGTCTTGCCCGCGGGATCGATGGGGCGGCGCATGG
>DATJRL010000091.1:0-10687 GCA_035504785.1 Caulobacteraceae bacterium | reverse complement strand
GTCCGAGACCCGTCGGCCAATCTCGGCCCGCGCCGGGCGGGCCTCGCCGCGGACGGTGAGGCCAAAGGCGACGTTCTGGGCCACGGTCATGTGCCGGAAGAGCGCGTAGTGCTGGAACACCATGCCCACGCGTCGCCGCCGGGCCGGCAGCGCCAGGAAGTCCTCACCGCCGAAGCTCACCTCGCCCGAATCGGGCCGCTCCAACCCGGCCAGCACGCGCAGCAAGGTCGTCTTGCCCGAACCCGACGGTCCCAGCAGCGCCAGGAACTCGCGTTCCCTGGCCGCCAGCGACACGTCCTGAAGGGCCGGATAGCGGCCGAACGACTTCGACACGCCCCTGATCTCGAGCGCCCTGGCGTCTCCGGGGGGTGATGCGGTTCTGTTCACCAGAATACATGGACCGCTCGAGCGGCGCTCGTCAAAGCGTCCGGCAGCGATGGCGCGCCTCGCGCTGTTCCTGCTGCGTCCTGCCGGGGCGGCGTTCAGTCCGGCAGCGGATCCCGCTGCTTGGAGAAGTAGGTCTCCGCGGCGCCGGGGAAGGTCCGGGCCCGAACATCCTCCGCGTAGGCGGCGACGGCGCGGGAGATCTCGCCTTTCAGGTCGGCGTAGCGGCGCACGAACTTCGGCGTCCAGTCGAACAGGCCCAGCATGTCGTCGGTGACCAGGATCTGGCCGTCGCAGCCGGCCGAGGCGCCGATGCCGATCGTGGGGACCGCCACGGCTTCCGTGATCTCGCGCGCCAGGCGTTCGGCCACGCCTTCGACCACGATGCAGAAGGCGCCGGCGTCTGCGGTGGCTTCCGCCTCGGCGACGATCCGCGCCCGCTCTTCCTCGGTGCGTCCCTTCGCCTTGAAGGCGCCGTCGACGTTGACCGCCTGCGGCCGCAGTCCGACGTGGCCCATCACCGGCACGCCGCGACGCACCAGATAGGCGATGGTCTCGGGAACGGTCGGCCCGCTCTCGAGCTTCACCGCCTGGCAGCCGGATTCCTTCAGAATCCGGGCCGCGTTGTCGTATGCGACCTCCTTGGCGCCCTCGTACGAGCCGAACGGCATGTCGACGACGACCATGGCGCGGCGCGACCCGCGCATCACCGCCTGGCCATGCAGGATCATCATGTCCATCGTCACGCCCACCGTGTTCGGCAGGCCGTGCACCACCATGCCCACGGAGTCGCCGACCAGGATCAGATCGCAGACCTCGTCGAGGATCGCGGCGACCGGCGTTGTGTAGGCGGTGAGGCAGACGACGGGCGGGCCGCCCTTGCGCGCGGCGATGTCCGGCGCGGCGATGCGCCGGATCTGTTCTTCACGATGCGACGACAGGTCAAATCTCCCGAACGAGGCGGACCAGCCCGAATCCGGCGGCGGCGACGGCGAGCGCCCCTATCATCCACAGGGTCTCCACGTCCAGGCCGATCCCGCCGTGCGACAGCCCAGCGGGGACCACCTGCGCAAGCCGCTCGGCGAGGTAGGCGTTGCCCTGCGCGCCGAGCGCGTGCAGCTGTCCCAGCGCGCCGGACCCGACGATCTGCGTGGCTCCGATCAGGCCGCCTATCGCGCCCATGCCGCCGATCACCAGCCGCCGCGCCGTCCAGCCGCGGTCGAGCCGGCCCATCGTTTCGAGCGTGAACAGGTCGACGTCCGGCATCGCCGGACTTTCGGCGAACATCCGCTCCAGCCTGAACTCGAACGCGTCAGACATGGGCCTCTCTCCGTTCGCCCGCCTCCGGGGCCAGCCGCGCCCGAAGCTTATCCAAACCACGTTTGACATGGGATTTGACCGTTCCAAGCGGCGCATTCAAGGCGGCGGCGGCTTCCGCGTGCGACAGTCCGGCGCCATAGCAGAGCGAGACGCAGACCCGTTCCGGCGCCGAAAGCGTCGCCAGCGCCGCGTCGAGATCGATGCGGCTCGCCGCGCCCAGCTCGCCACCGCCATGCGCCGACGAGGCGCCCGCGTCCGAGTCCGCCAGCAGCTCGGTGCGGGCCTCGCGCCGCCAGCGCTTCACGTAGAGGCGCGCCGCGATCCGTTTCACCCAGGCCTGGAAGGCGCCTTGCCCGCGGAAGTCGGAAATCTGCTCGAAGGCGGCCAGGAAGGCGTCCTGCGCCACGTCGTCGGCAGTCGGCCCATCGGCGCCCATGCGGCGGAGCAGGCTCCTGACGGCCGACGAATGCCGACGCACGAGTTCGCCGAACGCGCGGCGATCGCCGGCCGCGCCCAGAGCGACGAGCTCCAGGTCGTGCGCGCTCGCGACGGACTGGCGTTCAGCCATTTGGCGCGTCTTTCGCTTCGACCCCGCGAAGGTCTCAGGGCGCCTTGCGCTCGACCCGCTCCATCCGCCAGAGCAGCAGATAGGCGAGCCCGATGAAGCCCGGGATGGCGCCCGAGCCGGCGATGATGCCTCCCACCACAGCTCCAGCTCCCGCATTTCCGCTCACCATCCCAATGCCCCAGCCCATGCCGAGTCCCAGGCCGCAGAGCCCGAGCCCGACGGCTATTAGAACCACGGCGCGACGCAGATCCCGGTCAGCAGTCCCGCCCGGCGACATCGAAATCGACTCGGCGCTGGTCAGCTTCTCGATCAGTTCCGGCGGCGGCGGCTGACCCTTCTCGTAGGCGAGCCGCAGGGTCTCGTGCAGTTGCACCCGGTCTCGCGCCCGAAAGTAGGCGTTGATCCACACCGGACCGACGACCACGGCAATGATCATCAGGATGCCTGCCAGCGGCACCAGAATGGCAATAGAATCTTCGCTCATGGAACTGAACTCCTTGGAGTTATCGGCGGCGCAGCGTGGGCGCTTCGACGGTTAAGAGGCGGCGGCCGGCGCCAACGGATGCAAGCGTCAGCATGAAATCTTGGTCATGCGGCGGAAGACGGAAGATCCGGCCGGTCCGCGCTCTTGGGCGCGGCGGGACCCGGGAAGTTGTTGAACGCCAGCGCAGCGAGACACACGAACAGCACCAGCACTCCGCCCTGCGCGGCGAAGTAAGGCGGCTCCGTTTCGGTGGGCGCCAGGATCGCCAGGGCCGGGACCGTCTGGAACGCCAGCCGGACGGCGAGGGCGACATTCAGCCAGAGCGCCAGCGTCGCCGAGAGCACATAGGCCGCCCGCCAGACGCCCGCGAGCCGGCGGACGTAGAGCGCGAACACCGCAATCGCCAGGGCGGCCAACGAGACGATCGCGACGATCTGCTGCGCCCCGAACCTGCTCGCTGCGAAGATGCCGTCGGAGAGGCCGGTGAGGATCGATGCGGCGAGGAAGAGTGCGGTGACGCCAGGCAGGCCCCGCCGCCCGATCATGGCCAGCAGCGTCACCAGCGCGGCGGCCAGGGCGACCAGACTGACGCCGACATGCAGCCGCGTGAACGCCTCGGCGGACATACCCAAAGCCACCTGCCCCCTTTCGTCCGCGGAGTAGCGCGCCGCCGACGAGCGAGGTCAAGCGGCGGCGAAGGTAGCCTTGCGCCGGCCGTTGGGCTTTGATCGGAGGCGACGACAGAAAACGATCGGGAGACGCCAGATGACCGCCCATCACATCCGTTCGGAAACGCTGGAGGACGGCATCGCCGTCGTGACCATCGACCGACCCGAGAAACGCAACGCCATGACCTACGCCATGCTGAACGCCTTCATCGGCGCGGTGCGCGCGGCGGGTGAGGACGAGGCCGTGCGCGTGGTGATCGTCACCGGCGCGGGCGGCGCGTTCTGCGCCGGCACCGACCTCGCCGATCTCGCCACCGTCCCCGGCGAGAGTCGCGGCGTGCGCGGCGAGGCGCACGAGCGCGGCGTCTGGTGGCCCCTCACCTCCTGCCCGAAGCCGGTGATCGGCGCCATCGACGGCTACGCCGTGGGCATGGGCGCGGAGTTCACCAGCCAGTGCGACGTCCGCATCGTCTCCACCCGCGCCCGCTTCGCCTGGAACTTCGCCCATCGCGGCCTGGTGCCCGACACCGGCGCCGGCTCCTGGCTGCTGCCGCGCCTGATCGGCCCCTCCCGGGCGCTGCGGCTGCTCTACTCCGGCGCCTTCCTCGAAGCCGCCGAGGCCAAGGAGATCGGCTACGCCAACGAACTCGTCGAGCCGGAGGCGCTGATGGACGCCGCCCTTGCCGAAGCGCGCCGCTACCTCGCCTCCTCGCCGTTCTCGATCCGCCACATGAAGCGGCTGGTCTGGCAGGGGCTGGAGCGCGACGTCGCCGGCCACATGGCCGCCCACGTCGAGGCGCTGCAGGCCTGCTTCAAGTCCGAGGACCACAAGGAGGGCGTCGCCAGCTTCCTGGAGCGCCGGCCGGCGAAGTTCGTCGGGCGCTGACCCGATCAGATCTCCCGCGCGCGCCCGGCCCAGTACGGCTGCCGCACGCGGTTGCGCAGGATCTTGCCGGCGGCGCTGCGCGGCAGTTCGTCCACGAAGTCGAGCCCGCGCGGAATCTTGAACTTCGCAAGAGTGGCCGCGGCGTACCGGAGGATCTCCTCGCGCATCGCCTGGCTCGGCTCGAAGCCGCGCTTCAGCTGGATCACCGCGCGCACCTCCTCGCCGTATTCGTCGTGAGGGACGCCGATCGTGCAGCTGTCCTCGACGGCGGGATGCTTGATCAGCTCGTTGTCGATCTCCTGCGGATAGATGTTGACGCCGCCGGCGATGATGGTCTCGGCGCTGCGGCCGGTGAGGAACAGGTAGTCGTCCTCGTCGAGGTAGCCGATGTCGCCCAGAGTAAAATAGTCGCCGAGCCGCGAGGCCTGGGTCTTGGCTTCGTCCTTGTAGTACTGGAACCCCGCCTCCGGGACGCGCATGTAGATGGTCCCGGCGACGCCCGGCGGGCACTCCTCGCCGGCGTCGTCGATGATCTTGGCGGCTTCGGGATAGGGCCGCCGGCCGACGGTCCCGGGCTTCGTCAGCCACTCTTCGGACAGGACCCTGAACCCGGCGCCGCCTTCGGAGCCGGCGTAATATTCGCTGAGCACCGGACCCAGCCACTCGATCATCGCCCGCTTGACCTCCGGCGGGCATGGGGCTGCGCCGTGGTTGATCCGTTTCAGCGACGACAGGTCGTAGCGAGCGCGGACCTCATCGGGCAGGGCCAGCAGGCGTTGGAACATGATCGGGACGAAGTGCGAATGGGTGATCCGGTGAGTCTCGATTAGGCGCAGCACCCCTTCGCTGTCCCACTTGTCCAGGAACACGATCGGCAGGCCGTTCAGCAGCGGCGCGCGGACGTTCCCGGCCAAAGGCGCGGCGTGGTAGGCAGGGCCGGTGCAGAGGTAGATGTCGCGCTCGCGGTCCGCCTCCGGCTGGAACGCGCCATAGACCACGCCCGGCTTGTACACCCCCTTCGGCCGCCCGGTGGTGCCTGAGGTGTAGAGCATGGTGTAGCCGCGCACCGGGTCGGCGATGTCCGAGGCGTCCAGGGGCGCCAGCGCCCCCTCATAGGCATCGAAGCCGGCGATCGGTCCGCCGATGGCGACCTTCAGCACCAGCTCCGGGCACTGCGAGGCCGCGGCCCCGGCGGCCTGGGCGATCCGCGCATCGGCGAAGAACGCCTTGGCCTCGCAGTCGCTGACGACATAGGCGATCTCGTCGGCAGTCAGGCGCCAGTTTACCGGCGTCAGCCGCAGGCCGACGCGAAGCGCGCCGAACAGCACGTCGCAGAACTCCGCCCGGTTGCTGCAGGCCAGCGCCACCGAGTCGCCGGCCCGCAGGCCGGCCGCCCGCAGCCGCCGCGCGACCCGATTGGCGTTGGCGTTCAGCTGGCCGAACGTGCGGTCCTGGCCGGTATAGTCGTAGATCGCCACCCGATCCGGCTGCAGCTTCGCCCACACCGCCGGCTGCATTCCGATCTCCGCCGCCTCGCTCAACCGGCGGCTCAGTTCCTCGGTGTCCGGCAGATCCGCAACGCCGCCGTCGGCCATCGCAACGCTCCTCGTTCGAACCAGGATCAGGCTTGCCAGAGTGGCGACGAGGCCTTCATCCACCGCGTCAAGTGACGCATCTCGGCGATCCGTCGCCCGGCGCTGTCCGTGAGTTCGGAATCGACCCAGACGAACTCGGTCTTGTCGGTGACGCCGACGCCGATCACCCGACCGGTCTTCACGTAAGGAACGCCCGTGCGGATCGGCCCATGGCGGAGCTGGATTTCCGTGGCGCCGAAGAAGCCGACCGCCGGCTGGGCGATCTGGCCGCGCAGGAAGTTGCTCATCAGCGCGCCGTACATCGACTGCGGGTCGCGCACGATCCCGTCCTCGCCGGCCTCGAACACGAAGTCGTCGATCCGCTTCAGCTCGGTTCCCGACGTCACCGCCGCGGCGATCCGGTTGGCGCCGGCGGGCGCATCCTCCAGCGGCAGGCCGCGGACGTAGTTGGGGGTCGGGGGCGTTCCCACCGAGACCGTGCCCTTGCACACCGTCTTGCCGTCCGGCGTCTCGACCCAGGCGGGGAAGATAGCGTCCTCGTCCCAGCAGCGGCCCGGCGACGCCTTGATCACGGCGCGCACGTCCTCCAGGTGGCTGGTGGCGTAGGTGTAGTACATGCTGACCGCGCCATTGATCAGCCAACGGTCGCCGAACAGTTCGTCCAGCAGCGGGCGGAAGTGGTTCAGGTGCACGGTGCCGGGGATGGTTCCGCCGCGCATGCCGACCTTGCGCGCCACTTCGTCGTTATGGATGGAGTTCTCCGCCCCCTGCCACCGGTTCACCGGCTGCACCCAGGCTCCGCTGCGCAGTTCGGCGCTTGCCGTCGCTTCCATCATCCGTTCTCCCTGCCGAGCCGCTCTTCGGCGGCCTCACGCCAGCGCGAAGTCGCGCGCGCCCATCATCTGCCCGAAATTCCCGGATTTGAAGCGCTCAGCGTCGTTCGTCTCCGGGAGCGACGACGCTCAGGGCGTGGGTTCGAGTCGGCTCACCTCGATGCCCGAGCCCACCGGCAGCAGAACGCTGGCGATTCCCGGCTTGGCGCGCACGGCTTCGGCGTAGCGGCGCACGTCGTCGCCGCCTGGCCGGATCATGTTGTCGGCCACGACGATCGCCCCCGGGTTCAGCTTGGGGAAGAAGGCCTCCAGGCACGGCGTGTAGAGGTCTTTCCACAGATCCAGCAGCACGAAGTCGATGCCGGCCGGCAGCTCGGCGATCAGCGCCAGCGCATCGCCCACCTTGAAGTCGACGAACTCGGCGAGGCCCGCCTTGGCCGACATCTCGCGGGCGTGGTCGGACTTGTGCCGCGCCAGCTCCAGCGTGGTGAGCCGCCCGCCCGCAGCCCGCGCCGCTTCCGCCAGCCAGATGCCGGAGTAGCCGAACGAGGTGCCGATTTCGAGGATGTTCGGCGCCTTCAGGCTGCGCGCCAGAATGTTGATCAGCTGCCCGGTCTCCGGCCCCACCGCCAGCAGCACCTGGTCGCGGTCGAGTCCGGGCGCGGACCCGCCCGCCTGCCGGGCCGCGAACGCCTCGCGCATCCGCCGGCCCTCGTCCCGCATCCGCTCGTGGTAAGCCTCGAGCACCGCCGTCACCTTGTCGTCCATCTCAGCCTCGCTACGTGCGTTCGACGTTTCGACATATCGAAACATAATCGACACCGCAATATTCGATATATCTCGGCGTGAAAACAAGCGGCGGCGAGACGCCAGGGGACGCTGAACTCGAACGTTTGTCGAACATGGCTTGCGCGCATGGCGGGACTGTGTTCATGTTACGTTCTGACACACGTCGGAGGCGCCTCAATGGCCGGTACGCTTGAACTCCGCCCCATCAAGTTCGTCGCGGCGGCCTATGTGCTCGCGCCGCTGGCCGGGCTCACGGCGCTCCTGCTCGCCATCGCCCTGCCCACGGCGCATCCCGAGCGCGGGCTGGCGATGTGGCCGCTGGTGCTCGTCGTCGGCGGTTTCGTCTGCCTGCTCATCGAACTCGTGCTGGTCACCCCGCTCCTTCTCGGCTTCCGGCGACACCGCTGGCGTTGGCTCAACGGCTGGACCGGCGTGGCGCTCGGCTTCGCGGTCGGCGCCCTGGCGTCGTCAGCGACGGCCCTGGTCAGTCTCGGCGGCGGCGGTACGTACGTCTGGGGCGCCCACGACCAGGTCCTGGTCGCCAACGGCGCCTGGACGCCGGCCGGGTGGCGGTCATGGTCCGGGATGCTCGCCGGCTTCGCGCCCCAGTTCGGCCTCGGCGGCGCCGTCGCCGCCCTGGTCCTGCGCCTCGTCGCCGTCCGCGCCGCGCCGTCCCGACCTGCTGAGGCCTCCGCCGCCCGCTAGCGAACTCCCCCATCGGCGACGCGTGCTTCGCACGACGCGCCGCCTTCCCCGCAAGGGGGTGTTCGATGAGGTCCGGGCCCAGCCCGCCCTAGCTTGCCGGCGGCGCGGCCGGTGCGCAGGGGGACGGAACCCACTGGTAGCGGTTCTGGTCGCCGTGCCAGACCCAGGCGCCGCACGCGGTCGGCGGGGTCGTGGTCGCCGGCGGCGGGCCGTAATCGTAGGGGTAGTAGCCGTACCAGTCGGCATACGGCCCATCCCAGTACCAGTAGGGGTCGCCCCAATAGTACCAGGGGTAGCCGAGGTCCAAGCCCAGCGCCAAGCCGCCCCAGAAGGGGTATCCGTATCCGCGGAACCCGCCGCCGCGGAACCCGCCGCCGCGCCAGCCGCCGCCGCCAAAGCCGCCGTGGCCGGCGAAGCTCCCGTGTCCGCCCATCCCCCCGTGACTCTGGGCCATGGCGTTCATGGGCAAGACGAGGAGGGTCGCGGCCGCGAGCGCTCCGATGAGTCTCTTCATCGTCGTCTCCATTCGATCCCTCATGCGTTAATGTAGGGGGTCTTGCGGCGGCCAAGAAGAGGGACCACGACGCGCCGCGAACCGAGGATTTCCCGCCATGATCGTTCCCGTCCCGTCCCTCCCGCGTCTCGTCCCGCCCCTCCCGCGTCTCGTCCCGCCGCTGGCCGCGGCGATCGCCCTGACCGCCGGCGTCGCGCTCGCCCAGCCCTATGGCGGGCCGACCAGCCAAGCTTACCAGTCGCCCGTGTCCGCCGAGCCGTCGGAGCTCGCGAAGCTGCACGCGGCGCTGCAAATCACCGCCGCCCAGGAGGGCGCCTGGCGCGCCTTCGCCGCGGCCAGCCAGCCCGATCCGCAGCAGCAGGCGCGCGAGCGCGCCGCCGAGCGGATGCTGCCGAACCTCACCGCGCCGCAGCGCGTCGACCTCTCGATCGCCGCCATGCAGGCCGATCTCGACACCCTGCGCCAGCGCGGCGACGCCCTGAAGGCGTTCTACGCCACCTTGACGCCCTCCCAGCGCGCCACCTTCGACCGCGAGACCCTTCCCAGCCAAGACGAGGGCTACGGCCGCTAGCAAGGCGTCGGCCAAGCCTGAGCTTTGATGCGTCGAACGGTCCGCCCGACCGGCGAGAACCAGACCCTCAAAGGATAGGACCACCGGAGGACACGGGAAGCCCGGACAAGCGCCAACGCCTTCCTCCGCGCCCTCCGTGTTTCCCGCAGCCACGGAGAAATCTTCGGCTTCGGCGACGCATCAGGTTACGCGTTCGTGGGGCGCGCCACATAAGGAGCCTCCGAGTCCGGCCGCAGGCTGCGGGCGAAGACGAGCCAGAGCGCGACCGAGATCAGTGGGAATCCGCCCAGCGTCGCCAGCGCGGCCGGATAGCCCCAGGCTTGGGCGATCCAGCCGCCGAGGGCGGGGCTGATCGCGCCGCCCAGCCCTTGCGCCGCCATGACCGCGCCCTGGGCGGCGTTCACCCGGCCGGTGCCGTCCATGATCCGGGCGATCAGCCCCGGCGCGGCGACGCTGAGCAGGCCCGAGGCGATGCCGTCGAGCGTCTCCACCGGCCAGACGCCCCAGGCGGCGATCAGCGAGCCCGCGACCAGCCCGCGGATCGGAACCAGGGCGAAGGCGATCAGCAGCACCAGCCAATAGCCGCGCCGCGCGGCGAGCTTCATCGCGATGAGCGAGGTCGCCACCATCACCCCCTGCGCCACCACGATGGTGGTGGCCACGAAGCCGGCCGGATCGCCGCGATGGGCCGCCACCACCGCCATGCCGTAGAGCGGCAGCATGGCCGCGTCGCCGAGGTAGAACAGCATCAGCGCCGCGGCCGCGACCAGCAGCGGCTTGGATTCGAACAGGGTGGCCCAGCCCCGGGGGCGCGCGTCCCTCAGGTCGTCCGCCAGCCCGCGCGCCTCCGCGTCGTCGATCGCCGCCTTCGGGATCGCGAAGGCGCAGGCGATGGAGAGCGCCGAGAACGCCGCCGCCAGCCAGAACACCGCCGGGAAGCCGAAGCGCCAGCCGAGCACGCCGGAGAGCGCGGCGCCCGCCAGGTTGCCGGCGTGGTTGAACGCCTGGTTGCGGCCGTTCTGGGCGTTGAAGCCCGTCTGTCGCGCCACGCCCAGCGTCAGGCCCACCATGCCGGGCCCCAGCGCCGCGCCGGCGACGCAGGCCATCATCTGCGAGGCGCCGATCACCCACGGCCGCTGCGAGACCAGCACCAGGCCCGAAGCGGCGAGGCTCGTCAGGCCAGCGCCGGCGATCCAGCTTCGCTTGCGCGAGGTCGCGTCCACCAGCGCGCCACAGGGCCCGACCGCGAGCATGCCGGCCACGGCGCCGACGCTGATCACCGTCCCGATCGCCCCCGCGCGCCAGCCATGCGCCAGCAGCAGTACGCCGAGGAACGGGCCGATGCCGGCCTGCATGTCGGCCATGAAGAA
>DATJRL010000090.1:0-3203 GCA_035504785.1 Caulobacteraceae bacterium | reverse complement strand
CTGCAGGCCTTGCGTGCCTTTCAGCACCTCGGCGACGTAGGCGTTCTCGGCCACCAGATGGTCGCGGACCTCGGCCTTCACCACCGACGGGTCGTGCAGCACAGCCTGCCAGTTGTCGTCCTTCATCCAGGCGTAATCGTCGACCCGGACGCGGCCGAGCTGCTCGATGCGCTTGGGATGCTTGCGGGGCCGGGGCGGGTCTACGTTCCGCTCTTCCCCGGGAAAGCGGGGACCCAGGCTTTTTTCGCTTGGCTCGCTGCTCATGCGAGCGATCTACCACAACACGCCGCGCCTCAGCGCCCCTTTCGCCTATACAAAAACGCCTGGGCCCCCGCTTCTGCGGGGGAGAGCGGGGGTGGGGCCGCCGCTATTGGGAGGGCGCGCTCCGTGCGGTGGCTCCGACCGCGCTGGAAACCTTGACGCCCAGCCGTTCGATCAGATGGTCGCCGACGCGCATCGCATTGGCGACGGTGGTCAGCGTCGGATTCACGGCCGCGGAAGTGACGAAGAACGAGGTGTCGACGACGTAGAGATTGTCCAGCTCGTGCGCCTTGCACCAGGGGTCGAGGACCGAGCTGTTCGGATCGTCCCCGAAGCGCACCGTGCCGAGCTGGTGGGCGGTGCCGTAGAGCGGGAGCAGGCTGTCGAGCTGGAAGTGGTGCTGCGAGATCGGGTGGGCGTGGTCGACGAAGTCGGCCAGGCTCTCCTTGAGGGTCTTCACCAGCCGCTCGTGGCCCTCGAGATTGTTGTGCGTGTAGTCGAGGTGGATGCGGCCGTCGCTCGTCGCCCGCACGCGGTTTTCCGGCATCGGCAGATCCTCGGAGATCACCAGCATCGACAGCATGCGGTCGGCGGCGGCGTCGGCCAGGGCGTCGGGCACGAACGCCGGCGGCAGCCAGTCGGAGACCTCGCCCTCGAGGGTCTGACCGGTCATGTATTCCAAGAGCTGGATGTGCCCCATGGGCTTATCGAAGCCGCCGCGGGGATCGCCCCAGTAGAAATCGTTCACCGCCAATGTCTTGGGGAAGGTGATCTCGCAGTGGCGGGCGGTGAGCGAAACCATGGCGGTCAGGGTGTGGAACATGTAGTTGCGGCCGACCTGGTCGGAGCCGTTGGCGAGGCCGTTCGGATGGGCGGCGTTGGCCGACTTGAGGAGCAGGGCCGCGGTGTTGGCCGCGCCGGCCGCGCCGACCACGATGTCGCCGCTGTAACGCTCCTCGCCCTGCGGCGTTTCGCAGACCACCGCGGTGACGGTCTTGCCGGAGGGGTCGGTTTCCAATCGCACCGCCATGCGGCCGGTGAGCAGGGTGACGTTCGGGGCGCCCAGCAGCGGCTCGATGGCGACGGTGCGGGCGTCGCACTTGGCGCGGAGCAGACAGGGATAGCCGCCGCAGGTCTTGCACTTGATGCAGGTCGAGGTGACCGGGTGCTCCTGATCGAGCCGGATCGCCACGGGCAGCGAGAACGGTCGCCAGCCCTGCGCCTCCCAGTGCGCCTTCAGCGACTCGATGCCGGGATCGTGGCGGATGGCGGCGTAGGCGTACGGCGGCTCATCGCCGTTCTCGGTGGGATCGTCGCCGCGGTGGCCGTGCACCTGCCAGAGCCGCTCGGCCTCGTCGTAGTAGGGCGCGAGGTCGGAGAGCCGGATCGGCCAGGCCGGCGAAACGCCGCCCGCATGCTGGGTCTCCTCGAAGTCGCGGCCCCGCAGGCGGAGAAGCGCCGCGCCATAGAAGGTGGTGTTGCCGCCGACCCAGTAGTGGGTGTTGGGCGTGAACGGGCGGCCGTTCTTGTCGAGCCACTGCTCCTTCGTCCGATAGCGGTGCTGGACGAAGACCTGGTGCGGACTCCAGTTCTCCGCCTCGCGCGGCACGTGCTCACCCCGCTCCAGGATGAGGATCGACTTGCCGGTCGGCGCAAGCCGCTGCGCCAGCGTGGCGCCGCCCGCGCCGGAGCCGATGATGACGACGTCGTAGTGGTCGCTCACGCTCCCGACTCCGCGCGGACCGGAAGCATGGTCAGCTCGCGGCCTCGATCAGCTCGATGTCTTTTCTCAGTAGCTCGTTGACGAGTGCGTCCAGCGTCGTACCGCGAGCCCGCGCGCGCTCCATCAGATAATCCAGGACGCCCTTCTCGAGGCGCACGGACGGGGAAAGCACGGCGCCTTCCCGGAAGAACTTCCCCCGTTCCGCGTCGTTGAAATCGTATTCTTTCTTCACCGAACCGATTCCTCCTCGTACTGGCTCGTCTCCCGCCGCGTAGGTCTGCGCGCCGAGATGAGCCGGATCGACACCCTATCATCCGCCAACTCGGCATGCGTGTGAACGACCAGCACCAATCGCCCCGCGGCGCTGAGCCCCAGCGTGACCCAACGCTCTTCGGACTCGCCGTGATCCTCGTCGAGTCGCGAAAGCGCGAGCGGGTCGAGGAAGACGGTCATCGCCTCGTCGAACGTGACGCCATGCCTCGAGCGGTTCGAAGCCGCTTTGGCCGGGTCCCAGTCGACCTCGAAACGCGTGGCCACTAATCCTCCAGATGGTACTTCGCCGAACCGGCGGCGACGATACGGCGCACGAGCGGTTCGGGAAGTCCGCGCAGCAACAGCGCGGCGACCCGGTTGTGCCAGCCGGGGATGATCACGACCCGGCCGCGCTCATTGGCCCGGATCGTCGCCTCTGCGACTTGCTCGGCGCTCGACCAGAAAAGCCTGGGTTCGCGGTCCATGATGTGCTGCACGCCGGCGGCCTGGCCGAATTCGGTGCGCACGAAGCCGGGCGCCACCGCGGTCACCCTTACGCCCTTGGCGCGATACTCGGCGTCGAGCGCCTGACTGAACTTCAGCATCAGGCTCTTCACGCCGGGGTAGAGCGTGTTGCCGGCGACGCCCGGCGAGAAGGCGGCCATCGAGGCCACATTGATGATCGCGCCGTGGCCTCTCTGGCACATGCCCGGGATCACGTCATAGGCGAAGCCGCAGGCGTTCACCGCCAGGGTCATCAGGAAATCGCGCTGGCGCGACCACGAGACCGACGCGAAGCTGCGGCTGATGCCGAAGCCGGCGTTGTTGACCAGCACGTCGACGTGGCGGCCGCGGGCCTCCAGCGCTTCCATCACCGGAATGTGTGCTTCCCAACCAGCGAGGTCGGCCGGGATCGGAATGGCTTCGACCGCGCGGCGCGTCCGCAGTTCGGCGGCCAGAGCTTCGA
>DATJRL010000089.1:0-6352 GCA_035504785.1 Caulobacteraceae bacterium | reverse complement strand
CGAGCCAGGCGAGGATCTCGCGGGCGGCGGGGTGATCGGCGAACGGCGCGTAGCGCTCGCGCAGGCGTTGGACCGTATCCGGCGCCAGCCGATCGAGGCCGGTGTCCTGCAGGACATTGAGGTGACGGGTGACCAGCGCCGCCAGCTCCGGTCCCATCACCGCCGTCGCGGCGCGCTGGAACGCCGCGCCGTATTCGTAGGCGTCGCCCTCGCGATAGCTTTCGGCCAGCGTCAGCATGGGGATGCGGCTCAGCGTCGGCTGCAGGGCCGGATTGACCGCATGCGCCGCTAGGTGCGCGCCGATCGCGGCCGGCCGGCCGGTGAAGGCGCGGATGTAGAGGTAGGGCGACATGCGCGGGCCGTCGTTGACCGGGTAGTTGTCCCAGAGGATCGGCTTGCGCCCCATCCGTTCGGCGACCCTCGCCAGGTGGCCGGGGCTGAACTCGCGCGAGCAGACCTCTTCGCCGGTCCAGAACAGGCCGATGGCCGGGTCCAGGCGGGCGGCGAGGTCCTCGAGGTAGGTCCGCGGCGCGGCGCCGAAGATGCGGGGCAGCTGCGGGTCGTCCGAATAGAGGCTCGGGCAGGCGATGATCCGCCGCGCCTTGGTCCGCTCGGCCATCCAGGTGACGATCTCGGCTTGCGTCTCGGCGATGCGCGGCGTGTCGGAGCGCATGTCGTCGAACAGGATGGCGAGCTCCGTCATGCCCGCGGCGTCGAAGAACTCCAATTTGCGTTGCAGCGCCGCCTTGGCCTCGTCGTCGAAGTCGCGATAGACCTCGAACGGGCTGAAGCCGACGCCGAACGAGATGCCGAGTTCGGCCGACACCCGCGCCAGCCGAACGAGAGCGTCGGCCTCGGCTTGCGGATAGTCCTCGCGCCAGAGCTTGCGCAGCCATTCGTCGTGCTTGGGCGCGTAGATGTAGAAGCCATAGCCGGCGTCCTTCAGGAACCGCGCCTGGTCCTCGCGCTCGGCCCAGGTCCACTGCTTGCCGTAGAAACCTTCGATCAGGCCGAGTTCGGTCATCTCAAGGTGCTCCCATCCTCAACTCGTCATGGCCGGGCGTCAGTCCCGGCCACCCAAGAACGCCAGCGTTGCAATGGCAGCGCAGAGAGCGGCCACCCGACAAACCGAGATCATGGGTCACCGGGACTGACGCCCGGTGATGACGGGATTTGGTGGCGCGCGCAGACCTCAATATCGGGGAGATGGCCGCTCGACCACGCCGCTTTCCGTCAGCGTCAGATGGCCGAGCCCCCGCTCGTCGTGGTTCATCCGCCAGGAGAGCAGCTTCTGGGCGTAGTCGAGCACCAGCGGCGCATGCGCCGGGTCGCCGGCCAGGTTGCGGGTCTCGCCGGGGTCGGCCTTGAGGTCGAAGAACAGCGCCGGCAGCTTGGTGAAGTGCACGTACTTGTAGCGCTCGCCGCGCACCACGTTCAGGCAGCACTGGTCGAGGGTGAGGCCGAGGTCCCGCTCGGCGCCGTCGTCGAGCACATCGCGGAAGTCGTATTCCCAGTGGGCTTCGCGGCGCCAGGTCGCCGGCGCGGGCTCGCCGGCCAGGAACGGCGCCAGGCTGAAGCCATCGAGCGCCTGCGGAATCGCCGCACCGATCGCCGCCAACATGGTCGGCAGGATGTCGACGTTTTCTGTGAAGGCCCGGACCCGCCGGCCCCGGGCCGCCCCCGGCCGCGGGTCGCGGACGATGAGCGGGATGTGGAACGAGGCGTCGAAGTAGCCGCCCTTGTTCATCAGCCAGTGGTCGCCCAACTGCTCGCCGTGGTCGGAGGTGAAGACGATCAGGGTGCGCTCGTAGAGGCCGGTTTCCTTCAGGAACGCAACGAGGCCGCCAATCTCGGCGTCCACCCGGCTCATCAGCCCGTAGTAGACGGCTTTCAGCCGCCGCAGCCGCGCCTCGTTAACCGGCGCGCGGAAGCCGCGTCGCGCCAGATGCCAGGCGAGGAACGGGTGCTGCCGCGCCTCGTCGGCGGCGCTGGCGGCCCGAGAGAAGCCGGGGACCGACGCGGGGTCGTACATGGCGTTGTAGGGCGCCGGCGCGACGAACGGCGGATGCGGGCGCAGCAGCGACAGGTGGGCGACGAACGGGCCCGGGGCGGCGCTCAGATAGTCCTTCAGGCGTCCGGTCAGGAAGGCGACGTCGTCGACCTCGGGCGGCAAGCGCAGCGGCTTCGGCGCCGGCGCCCCGTCCTCCCAATCCGGCCCGGGATCGCGCCAGCCATAGGCGTCCGACGGGTTCGCCGGCGTCTCGAACCCCTTGGCGCGCAGCCAGTCGACCCATTCCCGCGGGCGGCCATCCATGTGGCACACGGGCCTGACGCCCGGCAGCGGCCCTTCGTAGGTTCGCAGCCAGGGGCTGTCCTCGGCCTCGTCGCGCGGGTCGCGGCTGGTGTCCGTGTAGCCGAACAGCACCGGATCGTAGCCGAACCTGCCGGCCTCGAGCGCCCAGTTGGTGTGGCGCGCATCGAGCGGCGTGCCGTTGGTTCCCGACCGGTGGTTCTGCAGGTAGAGGCCGGTGTGCAGCGAGGCGCGGCTCGGACCGCACGGCGCGCAGTTGGCGTAGTGGCGCTCGAACAGCACCCCGTCCGCCGCCAGCGCGTCCAGGTGCGGGGTCTTCACCGTCGGGTGTCCCAGCGCCGACAAACACTCGCCCCGCCACTGGTCGGCGGTGATGAAGAGGACGTTCGGCGGCGGGCTCATGCCGGCGGCTTACGCCGTGGCCGCGCGCGGGTCTATCGCTCGTCGCAAGGCCGCCGGAGGCGCCAGGCGCCCTATTCACCACGAAGGCACGAAGCAAACGAAGGAACACCAAGGTTCCAGCGTCTCACGCTAGGGCGCCGGCCCTTCGTGAACCTTCGTGCCCTTCGCGCCTTCGTGGTTGATCGGGTCAGAAGTTGTTGGCTCTCGCCGGGCAGATTCAAACTACCGCGGCGCCATGCGAATCGCGCCGTCCAGTCGCACGTGCTCGCCGTTGAAGTAGCCGTTGGTGATCATCTGCAGCGCGAGCGAAGCGTATTCCGGCGGAGAGCCGAGGCGCTTCGGGAACGGCACCTGCGCCCCCAGGGCGTCGCGCACCTGCTGCGGCGCGCCGGCCAGCAGCGGGGTGTCGAAGATGCCGGGCAGGATGGTGTTGCAGCGGATGCTCTCCTGCGCGAGGTCCCGCGCCACCACCAGGGTCAGGCCGACGACGCCGGCCTTCGACGCCGAGTAGGCCGCCTGGCCGATCTGGCCGTCCTCGGCCGCCACCGAGGCGGTGTTGACGATGGCGCCGCGGTCGCCGTCGGGCAGCGGGTCGAGCGTCATCATGCCGGCCGCGCTCTTGGCGATGCAGCGGAAGGTGCCGACGAGGTTGATCTGGATGATCAGGTTGAAGGCGTCGGTGGGGAACGACTTGATCTCGCCGGTCTGGCGGTCGCGGCTGGCGGTGCGCATGGCGTTGCCGGTGCCGGCGCAATTCACCAGGACGCGCTCCTGGCCGATGGCCGCGCGGGCCTTGGCGAAGGCGGCGACGACCTCCTCCTCGGAGGTGACGTTGCAGGGGCAGAACACCCCGCCGCCGATCTCCTTCAGCAAGGCGTTGGCCTTCTCTTCCTGCCGCGGCAGGTCGAAGATGGCGATCTTCACGTCTTCCGCCGCCAGCTTGCGCACGGTGGCCTCGCCGAGGCCGGAGGCGCCGCCGGTCACCACGGCCGAGATGGATGAGTCGAGCTTCATGGACTTGGCGCCTCTTGCTAGCGGGCCCCGAGGACATCGTCGGGGCATGGAATGTCGGGCAGCCCTGTAGCCGCTTGCTCGCCGCGCCAAAAGCGTCACGTTGCGGCAAGGCAGGCGGCGCGTTCAACGCCAGGCGCCGGCCGCCATGGCGGCGAAGACCAAGAAGCCGGTCAACGTGTTGGATCTGAACAGCCGCAGCGCCCCGGCCGGGTCGTCGAGTTTCAGGCGGCGCGCCTGCCAGGCCAGCTGCGCGCCGGCCAGCGCCAGCAGCGGCAGCGACGCCCAGCCGAGACCGCCGCCCCGCCCGGCCGCGAGGACCAGCGCCAGGCTGATCGCGTAGAAGATTGCCACCGCTCGCGGCGCCGATGCGCCCAGCCGCCGCGCCGACGACTTCACGCCGGCGAGGGCATCATCTTCCAGGTCCTGCACGGCGTAGATGGTGTCGTAGCCGAGAGTCCAGAAGACGCCGCCGGCATAGAGCAGCAGAGCCGGAAGCCAAGCGGTCGCGAAAAAGCTGAGAGCAACAGGCAAGCCGCTGAGATGAACGACCGTCTGGCCCTCGAACCAGCTGGGCTTCGAAGCGGCCGCGAAGCCTAGCAGGGCGCCCCAGTTGAAGGTCAGGCCGAGCCAAGCCTGGGGCCACCAGGTGATCCGCTTCATGAACGGATAGGCCGCGACCAAGGCCAGGGAGGCGATGCCGAGCACGACGCTCCAGCCGTTGAGGCAGAGCAGGATGCCGAGGCTCGCCAGGCTGCACACAACGACGAAGGCCCAGGCCGCGCCCGCGCCGATCTGTCCGGACGCCACCGGCCGGCCAGCGGTGCGGGCGACCTTGGCGTCGAGGTCGCGGTCGACGATGTCGTTGTAGGCGCAGCCCGCGGACCGCATCAGCGTCGCGCCGAGGAAGAACAGCGCCAGCAGCGCGGGGTCGGGCCAGCGGCGCTGGATGGCGTCCGCCAGCGCGATCCCCTGCCAGCCCGGAAGCATCAGCAGCCAGATCCCCGTCGGCCGGTCGAAGCGGCCGAGCTTCAGCCACGGCCGCAGGGCGGGCGGCGCATGGCGGTCGACCCAGTTGGCCGGCGCGGCGTCAGGGAGTGGGACGCTGCTCATCGTGATTCCCCTCCCCCTTGCGGGGAGGGGTTAGAGCCTGCCCCGGGCGGGCCGCGCCGCGGCGCGACCCGGGGGGCGGGGGTGCCGACTCGATGGGCGCCACGAAGCCGCAGCAACCCGAAGCGGCCGAGGCTGGCGCTGACACCCCCATCCCCAACCCTTCCCCGCAAGGGGGAAGGGAGCGCGCGTGCGGTTCCCATATGTCGCAGCTTTAAGCACCGCCGCCCCGGGCGATGGCAAGTCCTGGCCCCGCCGACTCGCCGAGGGGGCCGAACATCGCTATGTCAGCGCCTCTTCAGGGCGCGGCATGGAACAGTACGACGACGAGGAACTGGACCGGGCGCGGGTGCTCTCCAACGCCCAGGTGCTCGGCTTCATCGCCGGCTTCTGGGGCCGGCGCCGGTGGCGCGTCACCCTGACCGTCGCCTGCGTCTTGCTGGCCATCGTCTTCGAGACCTGGTCGCCGCGCGCGGCGCAGGGGCTGGTGGATGTCACGAGCCGAGGCCCGGGCCACGTCGCCGGCGTCTGGCAGGCGTGGGCGACGCTGGTGGGCGTGTTCTTCGCCTCCTCGATGATCCGCAACCTCGGCTTCCGCTTCTTCTGGAACCCGCTGGCGGCGCACAACATGGAGGAGATGACCAACGAGGGGTTCCGCCGCGTGCAGAGCTTCTCGGCCGACTGGCATGGCGACACCTTCGCCGGCGCGACGGTCCGCCGGCTGTCGCGGGCCATGTGGGGCTACGACGTGGTGTCGGACTCCGTAATCATGTGGATCGGGCCGGCGCTGATCGTGCTCTTCGCCCTGTCGGCGCAGCTGATGGTCAGCTGGCCGGTCATCGGCGCCTTCTCGCTGGCCATGGTCGCGATCTACATCGCCTGTACGATCGCCTTCTCGACCTTTTACGTGCAGGCGGCGAACCGCCGCTCCGTGGCGATGGATTCGCGCATCGGCGGGGCGCTGGCGGACTCGATCTCGTCCAACCCCACGGTGAAGAGCTTCGGGGCCGAGGCGCGCGAGGAGGCGCGCATCGGCAGGGTGACCCGTGACTGGCGCAAGACGACGCTGATCACCTGGAACCGCTACATGACCGTCTGGCTGGCGCAGAACATGCTGCTGGTGGTGCTGCAGGGCGGGCTCACCGGCCTGGCGGTGATGGAATGGCTGCACGGCAAGGCCACGCCCGGCGCGGTGGTCAACGTGATCACCACCTTCATGCTGATGAGCGGCTACCTGCGCAACATGGGCGACAACATCCGCATGCTGCAGCGAGGCCTGGCCGACGTGGAGGACGTGGCGCGCTATGCGCGGCAGACGCCTGACGTGCGGGACGCGCCGGCCGCCGCGGAGTTCCTCGCGGAGGTGGGCGAGGTCGAGTTCGAGAACGTCAGCTTCCGCTACAAGTCGGCCGATCGTCCGATCTACCACGACTTCTCCCTGCGCATCGCCCCCGGCGAACGGGTGGCGCTGGTCGGGGCGACAGGCTCGGGCAAGTCCACGTTCGTGAAGCTGCTGCA
>DATJRL010000088.1:0-23131 GCA_035504785.1 Caulobacteraceae bacterium | reverse complement strand
CGCTTCAGATCGAGATCAACCGCGCCCTCTACTTCGACGAAGCGGCGCTGGAGCTCACGCCGGGGTTCGGCACGCTGAGAGCCGACATCGACCGCCTCTTCGCGGCGGTTGCGGACGTGGACTGGGCCGCGCTTCGTTAGCATTCCTGCCGCTTCGCTCCCTAAAGGGAAGGGTCGGACGGCGCGACGCGCCAACGATCGTCGTCTCGGCGCGTTGGCGCATGGCCCGGACACACCCCCACCTGCCCGCTTCGCAGCCGCCCTCCGCGAGAGGAGGGAGGAGGGGGGAAGGGACGGCCAAAAAAAAGCCGCGCCCGAAGGCGCGGCAGTTCATTAGGGAGGAAACGCCCAGGAAGGGCAGAGACGTCAACGACGCCTCACGAACGCCAATCTAGGGTGCGGCGCACAATCGATCAAGCGGAAAAACGTCACAGTGGTCAAAAACCTTGCGTCATCACTGAAATGTTGAAGATATTTAATGCTATACGCCCCGGACAGGACCGCGGTTCGGATGGTGCATTGCAGCAGCGCCATGGTCTCGACCCCCGATCGCTCAGCGCCCTGCGGCGCTGCGCGCCTTGGCCGAACGCCGTTTCTCGCCTAGAAGCCGCCGCTCATGTCGCTCCGCAACATCGCCATCATCGCCCACGTCGACCACGGCAAGACGACGCTCGTCGACCAGCTCCTCGCGCAATCCGGCGTGTTCCGGGCCAACGAGGCGCACTCCGAGCGCGCCATGGACTCCAACGACCAGGAGCGCGAGCGCGGCATCACCATCCTGGCCAAGTGCACCTCGGTGCTTTGGCATGGCGCGGCGGGCGAGACCCGCATCAACATCATCGACACCCCCGGCCACGCGGACTTCGGCGGCGAGGTGGAGCGAATCCTCGGCATGGTCGACGGCTGCCTGCTGCTGGTGGACGCCGAAGAGGGGGTGATGCCCCAGACCAAGTTCGTGCTCGGCAAGGCCCTGAAGCTCGGCCTGCGCCCGATCGTCGTGCTCAACAAGGTCGACCGCCCGAACGCCGAGCCCGACCGGGTGCTGAACGACGCCTTCGACCTCTTCGCCAACCTCGGGGCCAGCGACGCCCAACTGGATTTTCCCCATCTCTACGCCTCGGGCAAACAGGGCTGGGCGGTGACGGACATGGGCGATGCGCGAGAGAATCTGGCGCCGCTGTTCGACGCCATCGTCGCGTGCGTGCCGCGGCCCGCCCAGGAAGCCAACGCCGACCAGTCGCCGCGCCTGCTGGCGGTGCTGATCGAGGCCGATCCCTATCTCGGCCGCCTGCTCACCGGCCGAGTGGAGTCCGGCAAGCTCTCCCCAGGCATGGCGATCCACGCCCTCTCGCGCGACGGCAAGGAGATCGAGCGCGGACGCATCTCCAAGCTGCTCGCGTTCCGGGGCCTGAAGCGCCAGCCGATCGACGAGGCGCAGGCGGGCGACATCGTCGCCGTCGCGGGGCTCTCCAAGGCGACGGTCGCCGACACGCTCGCGTCGCTCGATGTGAGCGAGCCGCTGCCCGCTCAGCCGATCGACCCGCCGACCATCGCCATCACCGTCACCATCAACGATTCTCCGCTCGCCGGCCGCGACGGCGACAAGGTGCAGAGCCGTGTGATCCGCGCCCGCCTACTGGCCGAGGCCGAGGCCAACGTCGCCATCAAGGTCGCCGAGACGCCGGACAAGGACGCGCTGGAAGTCGCCGGCCGCGGCGAGTTGCAGTTGGGCGTGCTCATCGAGACCTTGCGGCGCGAGGGTTTCGAGCTCTCGATCAGCCGGCCCCGGGTGGTGTTCCAGACCGATCCCGATACCGGCGAGCGCCTCGAGCCGATCGAGGAAGTGGTCGTCGACGTCGACGACGAATACGCCGGCGTCGTCATCGAGAAGCTGTCCGCGCGCAAGGCGGAGCTGAACGACATGGGGCCTTCTGGAACCGGCAAGACGCGGCTCACGTTCGCGGCGCCGTCGCGGGCGCTGATCGGCTACCAGGGCGAGTTCCTCACCGACACCCGCGGCTCCGGCGTGCTCAACCGCCTCTTCTCGCATTACGAGCCCTACAAGGGCGCGATCGAGGGCCGCCGCAACGGCGTCCTCGTCTCCAATTCCGACGGCGAGACCAGTGCCTACGCGCTGTGGAACCTGGAAGACCGCGGCGTGATGTTCGTCGGGGCGGGCGAGAAGACCTACCAAGGCATGATCGTCGGCGAGAACGC
Organism: Caulobacteraceae bacterium; assembly: GCA_035504785.1. Classification (GTDB taxonomy): domain Bacteria; phylum Pseudomonadota; class Alphaproteobacteria; order Caulobacterales; family Caulobacteraceae; genus Acaudatibacter. Next base: position 20,915 of record DATJRL010000088.1, on the reverse strand, counting down.
CAAGCCGGATGACCTCGACGTCAACCCGCTGAAAGCCAAGCAGCTCACCAACATCCGCGCCGCCGGCAAGGACGAGGCGATTCGCCTCACCCCGCCGCGCCGGCCGACGCTCGAGCAGGCCATCGCCTACATCGACGACGACGAGCTGGTGGAGGTGACGCCGAAGTCGATCCGCCTGCGCAAGAAGGTCCTCAACCCGAGCTTCCGCAAGAAGCGGATGCGGGAAGACGCGTAGCCGGCGCTCGCCGTCCTGGCGGCCACTTTCTAGAGATTGATGCGCTCGGATCGAAGCGATCTGAACTCTGAATCAAGCGCCATACCGTTGAATTTGGGGCGCAGGGGTCAGGCGGTTCCGCCTGACGCCATCGTGCCCGGCGCGTAGGCCCGGACGAAGCGGCGGGCCGCTTCGCGGGCGATGCGGTCGATGCGCTCGGGCGCGAGGTCGCTGGGCAGCCCGAACAGAACCTGGATCTGATGGTGGCTCACCACCATTCCGGCGAAGAAGCTGGCCGCCTCGTTCGGGTCGGCGATGGCGAGCCGCCCGGCGCGCGCCTCCCGGGCCAGGAAGTCCGCCAGCCGCGCCTGGCCGCCCTTGATGCTGGCCTCGAACGCCGAACGGGCGATGTCCGGCGTCGTCGGCGCGGCCAGGATCAGCAACCGGAACAGGGCCACCCCTCGCTCCATCACCACGGTCTCCAGCACCGCCCGGGCGTAGGAGGCGAGCGTCTCCTGCGGGAAGGCCTCGGCCAGGGGCTCGTCCAGCGGCGAGGCGATCAGCCGGGCACGCCGTTCGATCAGCGCCCGCACCAGCCCGGCCTTCGAGCCATAATGGTTGTAGATCGTCTGCTTGGAGACGCCCGCGCGGCAGGCGACTTCGTCCAGCGGCGCGGCCAGTCCCTTCTCGAACAACACGTCGGAGGCCGCGTCGAGGATGGCCTCGTTCTTGGCGCGGTCGATCTGGCCTGCGAGACGGGGCATCGCGTCACCATCGCGCGAACGTCAAGTTCGCCATTACCGCCGCGCACTATCCCTCACTCGCGGCCTTGCACAAGCGAACTCGCCCGCCCATAGGCGTTGATGAATGCCAGAGCCGATCAATGCCGATGTGATTATCGCCGGCGCCGGCATGACAGGCGCGACGCTGGGGCTGGCGCTGGCCAGCGCCGGACTGGCGCCGGTGCTGGTGGACCCGGCGCCCTTCGACGCCCAGCTGGCGCCGACGTTCGATGGCCGCGCCTCGGCGATCGCCTTTGCCTCGTTTCGCCAGTGGCGCGCGCTCGGCCTTGGCGAGGCCCTGGCGCCGCATGCACAGCGCATCGAGCAGATCCTGGTCACCGACGGTCGCCGGCCGGGCGCCGCTTCCGCCGGTCCAGGCCTCGCGTTCCTCCGGTTCGACGCCGGCGAGATCGCCGACCGCTCCCAGGGCGAGCCGCTCGGCTACATGCTGGAGAACCGGCGCATCCGCGCCGGTCTCGCGGACGCGGTCGCCGCCGCGAAGCTGCAGGTGCTGGCGCCGGCCCGGGTGACGCGCGCCGAGTTCGGTCCCGGCGCGGTGGAGGTGACGCTCGCCGAGGGGCGGGTGCTGCGCGCGCCGCTGGTGGTGGGCGCCGAAGGGCGGGGCTCGGTGGTGCGCGGTGCGGCGGGCATCGAGGCGGCCGGGTGGAGCTACCGCCAGGCCGGCGTCGTCGCCACCGTCGCCCTCGAGATGGACCACGAGGGCGTCGCCCACGAATATTTCCTGCCCTCAGGCCCCTTCGCCATCCTGCCGCTGACCGAGCGCCGCGCCAGCCTGGTGTGGACCGAGCCGACCCGCCGCGGGGAGGCGCTGCGCACGGCCTCGGACGAGGCGTTCCACGCACACCTTCGCCGCCGGTTCGGCGACTTCCTGGGCCGGGTCGAGGCGCACGGGCCGCGCTTCGTCTATCCGCTGTCGATGCAGCTGGCGAGCCGGCTCACCGGCCCGCGGGTCGCGCTGCTCGGCGACGCCGCCCACGCGATCCATCCCCTGGCCGGCCAGGGCCTCAATCTCGGCCTCAAGGACGTCGCGGCGCTGGCCGAGGTCCTGGTCGATGCGGCGCGACTGGGCGAGGACATCGGTTCGGAGGCGGTGCTGGAGCGCTACGCTCGGTGGCGCCGGCTCGACAACATCGCGGTGTCGCTGGCCTGCGACAGCTTCAACCGCCTGTTCTCCAACGACAACCCGCTGCTGCGTCTCGGACGCGACGCCGGCATGGCGCTGGTCAACCGCATCGGCCCGGCGCGGCGGTTCTTCATGCACGAGGCGGGCGGCGCGCTGGGCGACCTGCCGCGGCTGCTGCGAGGTCAGGCTCTGTAGCTCCCTCCCCTTCAGGGGCCTGTTGCGCAAACCGACGAGATCGCCCTGAAAGCTCCCTTCCCCCTTGCGGGGAAGGGTTGGGGATGGGGGTGTCGGCTCAGTCGTCGTCGATTCGGCTTGAGAATTTCGGGTCTGCAGGCTGTCGTGCTCGCACCCCCACCCCCGACCCCTCCCCGCAAGGGGGAGGGGAGTTTTGTAACAGCCCCTAAAGGGGAGGGACACTTGGGCGCCCTAGTCCAGACTCCGCGCTTCTTCCGGCAGCATGATCGGCACGCCGTCGCGGATGGGGTAGGCGAGGCGGGCGCCCTGGCTGATCAGCTCGGCGTGTTCGCGGTCGTAGGTCAGCGGGCCGCGGGTGACCGGGCAGACCAGGATTTCCAAGAGGCGCGGGTCGAGTTCGGCATCGCTCATGGCGCCGTCCTTACTGCAGCTGCGGCGGCTCGTCATCGTCCGCGGCGGCGTCGATCTCCATCAGGGCCGTGAGCACCCGGGCGCGTTCCGCGGCGTTCTCGGCCTCCAGCAGCGCCTGCTTCTCGGCCCGCTCCAGCGGCAGACCCATGGCGAGACTGTTGATCAGCGCTTCGGCCGGCGCCTGGCGCGCGGCTTCCCACTCGACGCCGATGCCCTTGGCGTCGAGGTAACGGCGCAGGATGGCCAGGAAGGCGGCGCGATCGAGCTCGACCGTCTCGTCGCGGTCCTCGAGGTCGAAGGCGAAGCGAGCGAAGTCCGGGCGCACCTGCCGGTAGGGCGTCCTTGCCTGCAACTCGTCGACGACGCCGAAGCGGCAGACCCCGGTGAGGGTGATCATATAGTGTCCCTCGCCGGTCTCGGCGTAGGCGGTGATCCGCCCCGCGCAGCCGACGTCGGCCAGATGCGGCAGCGCGCGCGTGCCGCCGTCACGGGTCTGGATCATGCCGACGAGCCTCTGCCCGCTCATCGCGTCGTCGATCATATTCAGGTAGCGCGGCTCGAAAATCCGCAGGGGCAGCTGACAACCCGGCAACAGCAGGGCGCCGTCGAGCGGGAAGACCGGCATCAGCGCCGGCAGGTCGGAGACCCGATGGTAACCCGCCGGCACGCGCGCGCCTAGCTGAACAGCAGTGCCGAGAGACGCCGGCGGCCCTGCTTGGCGACGTCGGAGCCGAGTCCAGCGGCCTCGAACACGGTGAGCAGTTGCTTGCGCGCCGCCCCGTCGTTCCAGTCCCGGTCCTGCTCGATGATGGCCAGCAGCTGGTCGGAGGCCGCCTTCAGCTGGCCGCGGCCGGCGAGCGCCTTCGCCAGTTCCAGCCGTGCGTCGTGATCGGCGGGATCTCTGGCGAGCCGCGCCTCGAACTCGGCGGTCTCCGATGGCGCGCTCTCGGCCAGCGCCAGGGTCGCGCGGACGCTCTCCAGATCGGCGTTCTTGGCGTCCGGCGGCGCCATGGCGGCGATCTCGGCGGCGCGCTCGGCGTCGCCGCTGGCGAGGTAGCAGCGGGCGAGCCCGCCGATGGCCACGAGGTTCTCCGGCTCCGCCTGCAGAACCTGGGCGTAGGCCTGGGCCGCGCCGCCCGTGTCGCCGAGGTCGAGCGCCTCCTTGGCGACGGCGAGCAGCGCGTCGATTTCCGAGCCGCCACCGTCGCCCGCCTTCGCCAGGCGGTCGATGAAGGCCTTGATCTGGCTCTCCGGCACGGCGCCCATGAAGCCGTCGATGGGACGCCCGTCGACGAAGGCGTAGACCGTCGGGATCGACTGCACGCGCAGCTGGCCGGCGTAGACGGGGTTGCGGTCGATATCGATCTTGACCAGCTTCACCTTGCCCTTCGCGGCCAGCACGGCGCGCTCCAGGGCCGGCCCGAGCGTCTTGCAGGGTCCGCACCAGGTCGCCCAGAAGTCAACGATCACCGGCTGCTGGCGCGAGGCCTCGACGACGTCCTTGGCGAAGCCGGCGTCCGTGCCTTCCTTGATCAGGTCGGCGGGTGCGGCGCCCTGCGCCTCTCCGATCAGGGACATACGCCCGGTCTCCTCGTTTCGACGGCCCCAAACATGGGCGCGGACGCCGTCGCCCGCAACGCCGGATCGCGCCTCATCCGGTCCCGACGCGGCTGAAATCGACGATCTTGGGCTCGACCCCCAGGACGGCCAGGAAGCGACGGAAGTGCGCTTGCGAGACCGCCGTGGTGGCGGTGTTCTCCAGCGGATGGAAGTTGACCGGATCGGCGCTGGCCAGCCCCGCGTCGAGCACGAAGCGCACCCGGCGGCCCGCGTCGTTGATCAGGCCGAAGGCGGTGACCGAACCGGGCGTCACGCCCAGCGTCTCGGCCATCAGTTCGGCCGAGCCGAACGACAGCCGCGCCGCGCCGATCGCGGCCGGCAGCGCCTTCAGGTCGATCCGGGCGTCCTGCAGGGCCGACACCAGCCACAGCTGACCCTTGGCGTCCTTCAGGAACAGGTTCTTGGTGTGTCCGCCCGGCAGGCCGGCCTTCACCTCGTCGCCCTCGCCGACCCGGAACACGGCCGGATGCTCCAGGGTGCGATGGGCGATGGCGTGAGCGTCGAAGAAGGCGAAGAGATCGGAGCGGGTCTTCATTCGTCTATTTTGAACCACGAAACGCGCAATCGGCGCGCCGAAGCCGCCGAGTTTAGCCACGGAAAACACGGAGGACACGGACTCGAGGCCACTCAACACGTCCGTGCTTTCCGTGATTTCCGTGGTTCATATTGCGGCTTCACCGCAGCACAGCGCACGTTCGTGCTTTTCGTGGTTCTACCTTGCCGCATCCGGCCCTAGAGAGCCAACCGACCCGGTTCAAATCCCGCAAGGCGCGAACATGCCCACCCTCGAATGCTATCCGATGACCCAGCGCCCGCCGGAGATCGTGCCCGGGCGCCCGCAGCGCGCCTGGATGGACCGCTTCGCCGACCGCCATCCGTATCGCTGCCTGCCGCTCTCCATGGCCAACACCACCGGCTGGGAGCTGCTCTGTCCGGTGGGCTTCACCGCCGAATGGAATGGCGGGACCCATACCCAGGATCTCGTGCTGACCCCCGACCATCCGTTCCCCGACTTCCACGACTTCGCCAAGTCGCACTTCAGCCACGGCGTCCTCACCTTGCATGCCGGCTATCTGTTCCGCTCGCCGGAGAACTGGTCGATGTGGGTGATGGGCCCGCCCAACCACATCAAGGACGGCGTCCAGCCCCTGGTGGGTCTCGTTGAGACCGACTGGGTGCCGTTCCCCTTCACCATGAACTGGCACTTCACCCGCCCCGGCCGGGTGAAGTTCGCCAAAGGCGAGCCGTTCTGCTTCATCACCCTCGCCCAGGACCGCGAACTCGACCGCTTCGACCTGGTGCAGCGGCGCCTGGAAGCCGACGACGTCCTGCGCGACCAGTACGAAGCCTGGCGCCGGCAGCGCGACGACTTCAACAAAGCCCTGTTCCGCCGCGATCCGTCGGCGATGAAGGAGGCCTGGCAGCGCTACTACTTCCGCGGCGAGTTCCCGGAAGACACCGGCGAAGCCCCCAAGGGCCACACCAGCAAGCGCCGCATGAAGCCGCTCCGCCTGGGGTTCTGACCCCTGAGACCCGTCCGCGCCGTTCTGGCCCGTTCCGTCACCGTAAACGTACCGTTCTTTCAGGCCTCCGCGCCTGTGGCGCACCGTAGATTCACCGCAAACTACGGTCCCGCCAGCCGCGGGCGGGCGTTTAACGGATAGGGCGGCGACAGTACAAATTACCACAAGTACCCAGATGGGGCCGCCCCGCGCCGCAATCAAGAAGCGCCGATCAAGACGGCGTCAATCCGCCCCGGCGAACCGCCTTGCCAACACCGGACCTCTCTGCAATAAGCCCCTCCCTCGACGAGGAGCGCGGGCGTAGCTCAGGGGTAGAGCACAACCTTGCCAAGGTTGGGGTCGTGAGTTCGAATCTCATCGCCCGCTCCAAATATCACCGCCAAAACAACGGGTTGCGACGAGGCGCGTACGCCTCACAAGCCTCGGTTCCGCTCTGGCTGATTACAGAGCGCCCAAGAGGCCCCGCGAGCTTTACCGGTGACGCGCAACCTTCTCGCACCTCACCGAGCCGCCCCGTTCCAGCAAGCATTGGCCATCTACCGCGCCTCGGCCAGCACCACGCCCAACAGGACCGCCGTCCAGTGCGCGCCCGCCGCAGCCACCACATGCGCGTGCCAGATCGCTCGCCTGAACTCGAGCTTGTTGCTCAGGCAGAAGAGAAGTCCCGATGTGTAGAGCACGCCCGCGAGCGCAAGTAGATACAGCGGCAACCGCGCCGTGCCCGCGATCAATGGCCTTAGCGCCACGAGCACGAGCCATCCCATTGCAAGATAGACGCTCACCCAGCACCGGTTGCCGAGATCGGGCAGGAAGAGCTTGCCGCAAATGCCGAGCAGGGCGACCAACCAGACCGCGGTTGTCATTCCAAAGGACCAGGCGCCTGTGAGGTTGTGCGTCGTGAAAGGTGTGTAGGAGCCCGCAATCATCAAGAAAATCCCGCAGTGGTCGAGGCGGCGCAGCAACGGACGCAGCGGCCCGTTGGCGAAGTTGTAGGCCGCCGACAGCGACATCATCAGGACAAGGCACGCGACGTAGACAGAAACCGCGGCGATCTCCCCGGTCTGCCATGCTCCAAGCGTAACGCCCAGCATCACGCCGCCGCCAAACAGGGCTAATATGAGTCCCGCCACGTGCGAAACCAGGTCTGCGTGCTCGGCGGCCACTGTCGGATAGTGAGGCGGAAGCACGCCCGGTCCAGCCACCAAGAACCTCCCTATGACGATTCGCCCACCGTATGAGCCAGAGCCGGGTCTCGAGAAACAGGGCCCGCGTCGGGCGCTTGACCTGGGCGTGGCCGGCTGCAAGCTACGCCTCGGCTCGGATCGCCTCTCCGAGCGCTAGGGAGCCATGGGGTACGACGTGTTCGGTCTGCTTCACTATCGCCCGATGCCTCTGTCGAAGATGCTGGCGCACAACCTCGTGCACATGCGGGACCTCAGCCTCGCGGAATACGGTATCTTTCTGCTTTCTTGCGGCCTCTACCTCGCGCTGCTGCTGCGGCTGAGGGCCGTTGGCAGCTACAGGTTCCGGGTCCGCGGTCAGCTTGCCAAGCCCGCACAGATGGGTCGCGAGCTCTTCAACTCTACGCGCGCCTTCGTGATCTACAACGCCGCCCAGATCGTTGTGAGGGTAGGCGCGCTTGCGGTCGGATACATCCTGACCTTCGACGTCAAACTGCCGCTTTGGGAAGAAGCCCTGAGCTTCCCGTTGATCATCGTCGTCCACGATGCCTACTTCTACTGGATGCACTGGTTGATGCATTGGCCGCCGCTGTTTCGGCTGATGCACTGGGAGCACCATCGATCGCGCAACCCCACCGTGCTGACCGCGCATTCCTTCGCTGTCGGGGAGTCGCTGGTGCACGCGGCGTTCCCGATCCTTTACGTTCTTTTCTTCCCTTGCACGTTCACGACACTGATCTTCTTCTACATCGTGATGATCGTCCATGATGTGGCGATCCATTCCGGCATCGAGCTCTTCCCGCCTCTTCTCGTCACGGACCGTTTTTTCGGCTGGTGGTGCGGCACGACTCACCACGACATTCACCACGCGATCGGTCGAACCAACTACGGACTGTACTTCCGCTTCTGGGACAGGCTGATGAAGACTGAGCACCCGCAGTTCGAGCGCGTCTACGCCTATGTCCGCGCCCCGGAGAACGACGGCCAGGCCTACAGACTTCTCTCACGCGCCAGCCCGGACGCTAGAGCCGCCGCCCCGCCGGAGCCGGCCAGCGCGGCGCTCGAAACGGCGTCCTGAAACGCTGCGGGCCGCCATATGTCTCCACCGACCGGGGTCCTCTGCCTCTGGGCCGTCTGGTTCGTCTCCTGGATCGCGGCGAGCGCCTGGTCGAGGGCCACAGTGGCGGCGCCGCCGCGGGGCGCTCAACAGCTGCAGTCGGTGATCATCTACGTCGGCTTTGCGCTACTGACGCTCCCGACGTTCCACCTCAGCCTCGGGCCGAGGCTTTGGCGCCTGCCGCAGGGGCTGAACTGGGGCCTGGTCGGCGTGGCGGCTTCAGGGTTCGTCCTCGCCTGGTGGGCGCGGATCCACTTGGGCCGGGACTGGTCGTGGCTTGTTACCCGAAAGCAAGACCACCGGCTCGTCGACACCGGACCCTACGCCCTGGTCCGCCACCCGATCTACACCGGCCTTATCATCGCCGCCTCAGCCACAGCCATCGTCGAAGCGAAGGCGCCATCGGAGATTGGCCTGGTGCTGTTCGTAGCCGGACTCTGGATGAAGGCTCGGCTCGAGGAACGCTTCTTGAGCGCTGAACTCGGCGATGCGGCCTACGACGAATACGTGCGGCGAACCGGGATGATTCTGCCCGGGCTTTAGCTCGAACCGGTCGTTCAGCTCGCCGGGCTGGGCTTGGCCGTCGAGGCCCGCCTCACCGATTTGGCGCCACTCATCTTCAGATCGAGGTTGAGCGACTGTGGCACCAAATCGAGCAGCGCCGCGTCGCGGATGCCGCCGGCCCGAAGCACCGCGGAGACCCAGTGATTGCACTCGTGGGTCAGGTGATAGATTTCATGGCTTTTGTAGATTGAGACGCCTGGCGGAGCGCCGCGATCATCGGACGCTACCGGCCCGCCGTCGGGCCCGACCGAGAATGTGGCGTTGATCCGCTGGATCGCGCGGTCCAGCCCTTCCGGCGAGATCCGCACCGCCATCATCGAGACGGAAGTATCCCCCGGCGCTGGGCCTGGCGCGTCGAGCGCCACCACTCTAAGGCGCGATGTCGGCTGCGGCACGAACGTCGTGAAAACGGCGTTTACCCCCAACCACGGCTGGCCGTGGAAGGGACCGCCCCGTTGCTCGAGCCCGAACCAGTAGGGTCCCCAGCCAATTAGGATCCAGGGCCGGTCGCCCGTCCGGTCGACAACGGTCTTGATGAGCGACGGCGCATGGGCGAACGCCGATCGCGGGATGATCAGATCGGTGTGGAGCGGATCGGCGGTGAGGTAGAGGGTGACGTCTGCGGAACGCTGGGCGCCGCCGTTGGCGTCAAGCGTCGGCGTCTGGGACGGAGACGCCGCCGAACCCTCGAGGCCTTCCGAATTCGCCGCCGCCGCCACGCGGGCCCCGCCGATCGGATCGGCCCAGGCGTGGGATGCCCCGAGCAGGTGGGCGGCGCCGAGAATCGCGGCCCCGAGCGCCAAGCGGCTGACCTTCAAGACCCACTCTCCTCTACGCTCAAACGCGAAACCTTACCGCCGTTCGGTTACAATCGCCAAGAAAGAGAACTCACGAATTTGCCGGCGCCGTACCTCGCGGCAGCCACCCCGAATCGCATCGCCCGCTCCAAAACTCAACAACTTAGCGGCTGCCCGGACTCCGTCTCGGCCCTCAGGCCGGCGACGAGATAGTCGACGCCGCGGTCAAAACTGGCGTCGAAGTTGTCGAGCAGCACCGAGCCGACGCGGCGCGACAGGGGGTAGAGTTCGGGGTCGATCGCGGCCTCGCGGGCGTCCAGTTCGTAGCCGGGCGTGCGCGCGCCGCTGGCGGAAACGACGGCCTGCTGCTCGATGGTGAAGCCGAGCACGAAGTCGTTGACCGTCTTCAGGAACACCGCGGCCTCCAGCGGGGGGATCCCGGCCGCGGCGAAGACGCGGAGCGCCGCCTCCATCGACTTGAACACCCCCGGGTCGCGCAGGCGGGTGCCGGCCACCATCCGAGCGCCGTCGCGGCGCGTCAGCAGGGCGGCGCGCAGGTCGCGGGCGAAGCTGCGGGTCAGCTCCGGCCAGCTCTCGGGCACGTCCTCCGCGCCCGGACCGCCGCGCAGATCGATCAGCACCTGCGTCGCCATCTCGTCGACCAGGTCCTGTTTGTTCTTGAAGCGCCAGTAGAGGGTCGGCGCTGTAAGGCCGAGTTCGGCGGCGACGCCGCGCAGCGTCAGGCCGTCCAGCCCGACCTCGTCCAGCAGCTTCAGCGCCGCGCGCACCACCGGCTCTCGCCCGACCGGGACCGTCTTGCTCATGGTGCGCGCTTAGCACTTCCCGCACGTCTCTAACAGTGTTAGAGAGCTTCTCTAACGTCGTTCGAGAGACCGCCATGTCCCACCCCGCCGAACCTCTTGTCCTCATCGCCGGCGCGGGCGCCGCCGGCCTAACGCTGGCCATCGAGCTGGCGCGTCGCAATGTGCCGTTTCGCATCGTCGACAAGGCGGAGACGCCGTTTCCGGGGTCGCGTGGCAAGGGCATCCAGCCGCGCACCCAGGAGGTGTTCGAGGACATGGGCGTGCTCGACCGAATGGCGGCGCTCGGGGGGCCATATCCGCCGACGCGCACCTATCGGGACGGCGGCTTTACCGACGCGCCGATGTTCGAGCGCCAGCCGGCGACGCCGGCCATCCCCTACCGCGAGCCGCTGATGCTGGCGCAGAACCTGACCGAGGGCGTGTTGCGCGAGCGATTGGCCGAACTGGGCGCCGCGCCCCAATTCGGCTGCGAGCTGACCGGCATCGATCAGGACGCGGAAGGGGTGACGGCGCAGCTGTCGTCGGCGAGCGGAGTCGAGACGCTGCGCGTACGCTTCCTGGTCGGCGCCGACGGCGGCGGCAGCTTCGTCCGGCGCGCGCTGGGGGTCGGTTTTCCGGGAAGGACCACGCCTGGGCGCGGGCTCGTCGCCGATCTCGCAGTGGAGGGATTGTCCCGCGACGTCTGGCATACGTGGAATGTCGACAAGGGCGCCGAGCGGCTGGGGCTCTGCCCGCTGGCCGGCACGGACCTCTTCCAGCTGCAGACGGGCCTGCCGGCGGACGGGGAGGTCGACCTCTCAGACGCCGGCCTTGTCGCCCTGGTCGCGGCGCGCACCGGTCGGTCCGACATCGTGGTGCGCGGCGCGCGTTGGCGCTCGACCTTCGGCATCAACGCGCGGGCCGCCGACGCCTATCGGGTGGGGCGGGTGCTGCTGGCGGGCGACGCCGCCCACGTGCATCCGCCCACCGGCGGTCAGGGACTGAACACCAGCGTCCAGGACGCCTACGCCCTGGGCTGGCGACTGGCCGGGGCGGCGGACGGCCGCGCCCCGATGGCGCTGCTCGACACCTACGAGGCGGAGCGCCGACCCGTGGCGCTCGGCGTGCTGGGGCTCTCCACTCGGCTGTTACAAGCGGCGCAGGATCGCGGCGACATGCGGCGCGGGCGCGAGAACCACGAGCTGGAGCTGGGTTACGCGGACTCGGCGCTGAGTGTCGAGCGACGCCGGCGCGAAGGCCGCTTGCGCGCCGGCGACCGGGCGCCCGACGCCCGTTGCAAGGGCGCGGGCGGACAGCCGACGCGCCTGTTCGAGGTGCTGCGCGGGCCGCAGTTCACCCTGCTCGGATTCGCCGGCGACGCGCCGCCCGTCCCCGCGTGCAAGGACCTAGCGGTGCGACGCGTGGGCGAGCGGGGAGAACTGCGCGATGTATTCGGCGACATCGCGCAGGCCTACGACCCCGATCCCGGCGACTGGTTCCTGATCCGGCCGGACGGCTATGTCGGCGCGATCGCCAGCGCCGGCGAGACGGATTGCTTGCGCGAATATCTGCCGAAGGTGGGATTGCACGCGGTTTTGCAAACGCCGCCCGCCGCCCTGTAACCTGGCGCACTCCGCCGCCCCCGGCCGGGTTGTCGAAGGCGGCCCTTCGATCGCCTGTCGGCCGCGCTCTCGGCCCTACGGCTTGTCAGACCTCCCGCGCCGGAATGCCGCTGGAACGCGCGTGGAACGCCAAGTCGTCCGGTTGGGCGGAGGAAGCGATGGGCGTTTTGACGAGGGCGCCGGCGGTCGCCGGAATTGTGGCGCTGCTGTCGAGTCTGGGTCCCTTGCCGTCGGTCCCCCTGGCCCACGCCGAGCAGTCGCCCGACTTCGCCTGCGGCAAGCCGATACGAGGCTTTGGGGAGGACGAAAAGCTCTCGCTCTACACCCTGAAGGTCCAGGAGCGGGTCTTCATCGTGAAGGTCTACCTGAAGGTCGCGCCGGGGCCCGACGGCATCTCCGTCGCGCCGGGACGCAACGGGGTCTGCCGGCTGCGGCTGCCGGTCGGCGACTACCTGATCTATCCGATCACCTGGGAGGAGGCCAACGTCTCGCCGGCCGACAAGCCGCTCTACAAGGCCCTCGACATCAAATACGCCGGCGGCTCGCGGACCCGCAACGAGTGGCTGCTGCTGCGCCAGCGCGACCCGAAAGCGGTCGGCGTCACCACCCTCGAGTTCCGGGTGGTCTACAACCGCCTGAGCGCCGTGCCCAACTGAGCGCTCCACGGCCCCCTTCAATCACCGACCGGTGTCATCCCGGAGAGCCGCCCCCGGGACCGACCAGGGGTCGGCCCGAGGACAGGCTCCGCGGACTCATCCGGGATCTCCTCCTCAGCCCTGGAGCTAGGGAGATCCCGGCTCTTCCGCTGGCGCTACGGCCGGGACGACGACGAAATCGCCCTCATTGACCTGGCGCGCGGCGGCAGGGACAGTCCCGCCATGCTCGCGGCCAAGCCAGACAACACCGCTCGCAACGCCCAGGTGGTCACCGCGGTGATCCTGGCGGGCGTGGCGCTCAACTGGCTGGCGCCGATCCTCACGCCGCTGGCGCTGGCGGTATTCCTGATGTTGATGGTCGACGCCCTGGCGCGCGACCTCCAGGCCCGCATGCCGGGACTGGGCGCCGGGGCCTCGCTGGGCGCCGCGGTGGTCACCTGCAGCGTCGCCTTCGTGGCGATCGTGTTCGTGGTCGCCTCGCGCGGTGCGGGGTTCGTCACCAAGCTGTTCGGCTACCAGGCGCGGCTCAATGCGGTGCTGCACGGCATCGCCACCAAGGGGCACCTGGCCGTGCCCCGCACGGTGAGCGCGCTGATCGCCAGCCTGAACCCGACGAGCTACATCCCGGCGGTCGCGGCCGAGGTTCAGACTCTGGTCACCTTCGGCGCCTTCGTGCTGATCTACCTCGGCTTCCTGCTGGCGGCTCGCGGCGGGTTCGAGCGCAAGATCGTGCGGCTGTTCCGAGAGCGGGTGGGCCGCCACGAGGCGTTGCAGGTGTTCGTCCGCATCCGCGACTCGCTGGAGCGCTACCTGTACGTCCAGACCGTATGCGGCGCCTTCATCGCCCTCGGCTCCTTCGCCATGATGCTGGCGGTGGGGCTGGAGAGCGCGTCGTTCTGGGCGTTCCTGATCTTCGTGATCGGCTACATCCCGATCGTCGGCGCGGCCGTCGGCATTCTGGCGCCGACCCTCTTCGCGTTCCTGGAGTTCAGCAGCGCCTGGCCGGGCGTCCTGCTTGGCGGCGGCTTGTTCAGCCTGGCGTTCCTCGTCGGCAACATCCTGATGCCGCGCATGCAGGGGCGCGCGCTCAACATCGATCCGGTGATGGTGCTGCTGTCCCTGGCGTTCTGGGGCGCACTCTGGGGGCCGACCGGCATGTTCCTCTCCACGCCGCTGACGCTGTTGGTGATGGTCGTGCTGGCGCAGTTCGAAGGCTCGCGCTGGATCGCTGTCGTGCTCTCGGCGGACGGCGACCCGCGCAGCTTCGGCGTCGCGCAGGGCGCCGCGTCGCCAAAGAATGAAGCCGCGGCCCTTCCAGGTTGACGATCGCTCCCTATCTAAAGGCCCGGTCCGCGCTGATCGCGCACAGGACCGCCGGCCAAGCTCCCCCAACCGACAGACTTGGCCCGGAATCGGCCCGGCCTTCCCCCTACCGCCGGACCGCGCGCCGCCGGAACAACCCCCCAGTTCCGGCGGCGCGACGTTGGGGTCTCCGTCGAACGGCCCTCGCCGAACGCCTCCATGTCAAACGCCCGTCGCGGGCCGGTGCGCAAATGCGCGACGCAGTCTAGGGTCCAGCTCGCCATGCTCTCCAAGACCCACGCCGCGGCCGCCGACGCGCGTGCTCCGCTTCTGGCGGCCTTTCTGGCCGCGCTGCCCGGAAAGCCGGCGTCGCCGCCCCCGGAAGGCGCAGCCTTCGTCGCCGCTTTCGCCGCCGACTATCGCGCCGACGAGATGGTCGGCGCCTCGCTGTCGGACCTCGCCCGCGAGGCGGCGGAGCTCTGGACGTACGCGCAGGCGACGCCCGCGCCCGAGACCGCCATCCGCATCCGCTCCGCGCGGGCCGCCGACGGCCGCGAGCTCGGCGCCGATCTGGTGGAAATCGTCCAGCCGGACGCGCCGTTCCTCGTCGACAGCGTCATGGCCGAGCTGGTCGACGCCGGCGGCGAGGTGCTGGCGATGTTCCACCCGTTGTTCCGGCACGGTCCGGGCCTGCGCTCGGTGATCCAGGTCTGGCTGGAGCCGCTCGGCGAGGATCAGGCGCCACATATCGAGGCGGGCCTGCGCGCCACCCTCGCGGACGTGCGCCTGGCGGTCGGCGACTTCGAGGCCATGGCCGCGCAACTGGCGCGCTGCACCGCCGAGCTGAAAGCAACCGCTCCGGCCGGCGACCCCGAGGCGCTTGCGGAGGACCTGGCCTTCCTGGAATGGCTGAGCGCCGGGCACTTCGTCCTTCTCGGCGCCCGATCCTACGAGTATCCCCGCACCCAGGACGGCGGCTATGCGGCCGAGGAGCCGATCATCGACGAGGCCTCCAACCTCGGCGTGCTGCGCGATCCCGCCCGCGGCGTGCTGCGGCGAGGCAGCGAGCCCGCCGTGCTGTCGCCCCAGATGCGCCGCGAGCTCGCGAGGGCGGCCCCGCTGGTGGTCGCCAAGTCAAACCTGAAGTCGGTGGTGCATCGGCGCGTTTACATGGACTACGTCGGCGTCCGCCGCTACGCCGCCGACGGCAAGCCGCGGGGCGAGGTGCGCTTTGTCGGCCTCTTCACCGCCCAGGCGTACGACGAGCCGGCGAGAGCGGTGCCGTTGATCCGGCGCAAGGTGGCCAGCGTCATGGCGCGCGCCGGCTTGGCGCTCGGCAGCCACAACGAGATGCGCCTGGCCAACATCCTGGAGACCTACCCGCGCGACGAACTCTTCCAGATGGACGAGGAAGACCTGCTCGAAACCGCGCTGGGCATCCTCCACCTGTCGGACCGGCCGCGGGTCAAGCTGTTCGTGCGGCGCGACCCCTTCGACCGCTTCGTCTCGATCCTGTTCTACGCCCCCCGCGAACGCTACGACGCCCGGCTGCGCGAGGAGGTGGGCCGGCGTCTGGCCGAGGCCTTCGGCGGACACGTCTCGGCCTACTACCCCAGCTACTCCGACGCGCCGCTGGCCAGGGTCCACTACATCGTCGGCGTTCGCCCGGGCGCCCACGCCGAGCCGGATGTCGGCCAGCTGGAGCGCGCCATCGCGGAACTCGCCCGGACCTGGAGCGACGACTTCGAGGCGATCGTGCGCCGCCGCGCCTCGCCGGAGGAAGCGGCCGCCCTCCTGACGGTCTGGGATGGCGCTTTCCCGGCCGGCTACCGCGACCGCTACGGCCCGGCCGAAGGCTTGGCCGACCTGGCGGCGATCGGCCGGATGGGCGCCGGCGCCCCGCTCGGCGTGCGCGCCTTCCGCCACGCCGACGACTCGTCCCGCTGCTTCCGTCTCAAGGTCTACCGCAAGGGCGAGCAGGTGGTTTTGACCGACGTGCTGCCGATCCTCGAGGACATGGGCCTGATGGCCCTCGCCGAGGACGGCTTCGCCTTGGCCCCGCTGCAGGCCGACGGCGCGCGCGGCGCGGTTTGGGTGCACGAGTTCACGCTCGAGGATCCCCGCGGCGAGCGATTGTCGTTCGAGTCTATCCGCGGCGTGTTCGAGGAGGCGTTCCTCGCCGTCTGGACCGGTCAGGCCGAATGCGATGGCTTCAACCGCCTGGTTCTGGAGCTCTCGATCCCATGGCGTCAGGCGGCGCTGATCCGGGCGCTGGCGCGCTACCGCTTGCAGTCCGGCCTCGACCCGAGCTCCCTGGTCCAGCAGCAAGCCCTGAGCGACTTCCCCGAGGTCGCGGCCCTGATCCTGAAACTCTTCGCCCAGCGGCTCGATCCAGCCGTCGAGGACGACGCCGACACCCGCGCCGTCGCGGCCAAGGCGACCGAGGCCGCGATCGAAGACGCGCTGCAGGCGGTGGAGAGCCTGGACGCCGACCGGGCGCTGCGCCGCATCGCCGCCCTCGTCGGCGCCATCCAGCGCACCAACTTCTACCAGCTGGGTGCGGACGGACTGCCCAAACCCTACATCAGCTTCAAGGTCGCCAGCCGCGAACTGGAGGACCTGCCGGACCCGAAGCCCTATCGCGAGATCTTCGTCGCCTCGCCGGCCGTCGAGGGCGTGCACCTGCGCCTTGGCCCGGTGGCGCGCGGCGGCCTGCGCTGGTCCGACCGGCGCGACGACTTCCGCACCGAGGTGCTAGGGCTGGTGAAGGCCCAGCAGGTGAAGAACGCCGTGATCGTGCCGGTGGGCTCGAAGGGCGGGTTCTTTCCCAAGCGCCTCCCCAAGGGCGGGACGCCCGACGAGACCCGCGCGGCTGGGGTCGACGCGTATCGGACCTTCCTCGACGGGTTGCTCGATCTCACCGACAACATCGACGCGGAAGGCCGCGTCGTCCATCCGCCGGACGTTCTCGCCCTCGACGGCGACGATCCCTACCTCGTGGTGGCGGCGGACAAGGGCACCGCGACCTTCTCCGACATCGCCAACGGGGTGGCGCAAACCTACGGCTTCTGGCTCGGAGACGCGTTCGCGTCCGGCGGCTCGGCCGGCTACGACCACAAGGCCATGGGGATCACCGCCCGCGGCGCCTGGGAGGGGGTCAAGCGCCACTTCCGGGAGCTCGGCAAGGACATCCAGTCCGAGCCGTTCACGGTGGTCGGCATCGGCGACATGTCGGGCGACGTCTTCGGCAACGGCATGCTGCTGTCGAAGCAGATCCGCCTGGTCGCGGCGTTCGACCATCGCCACGTGTTCCTCGATCCCGATCCGGATCCTTCCAGGACTTGGACCGAGCGCCGGCGGCTCTTCGACCTGCCGCGCTCCTCGTGGGACGACTACGACAGGCGGCTGATTTCCGAGGGCGGCGGCGTCTTCCCACGCACCGCCAAGTCGGTCGCGCTGACTCCGCAGGTGAAGGCGCTGCTCGATCTGAAGGCGGACCAGATGACGCCGGCGGAGCTGATCGCCGCGGTCCTGAAGGCGCGCGTCGAGTTGATCTATCTCGGCGGCATCGGCACCTACGTGAAGGGCGCTGGCGAGACCAACTTGCAGGTGGGCGACAAGGCCAACGACGCGGTGCGCATCGATGGGCGCGACCTGCGCTGCAAGGTGGTGGGCGAGGGCGCCAACCTCGGCTTCACCCAGGCCGGCCGGATCGAATACGCCATGGCCGGCGGCCGCATCGACACCGACGCCATCGACAACTCGGCGGGGGTCGACACGTCGGACCACGAAGTGAACATCAAGATCCTCACCGGCATGGCCGAGCGCTCGGGCAAGCTGAAGCCGGCCGAACGCGACGCGCTGCTGGCTTCGATGACCGACGAGATCGCCGCGCACGTGATCTCGCACAACTACGATCAGACCCTGGCCCTGTCGGTGATGGCGTCGCGCAGCGTCCAGGACCTCGACGCCTACGAGCGGTTCATGGTCACGCTGGAGGGCAAGGGCCGCCTCGACCGGGCGCTGGAGGGCCTGCCCGGTCCCGAGGCCGTCGCCGAGCGCGCCCGGGCCGGCAAGGGCCTCACGCGTCCCGAGCTGGCGGTGATGCTGGCCTATGGAAAGCTCGACCTCTTCGAGACGTTGATCGCTTCGGCGGCGCCGGACGACCCGCACTTCTTCGCCACTCTGAAGGCCTACTTCCCAGCGGCGCTCGCACCCTTCGAGGACGAGATGCGGCGACATCGCCTGCGCCGCGAGATCATCGCCACGGTGCTCGGCAACGAGATGGTCAACCTCTGCGGCCCGACCTTCCCCGAGCGTCTGATGGCGTCGGCGGGCTGCGACGGCGACGCCCTGGCCGTGGCGTTCGAGGCGGCGCGGCGCGTGCTGCGCTTCGACGAGGTCTGGGCGCGGGTCGAGGCGCTCGACGGCAAGGCGCCGGCCGCCGGCCAGACGGCGCTGTTCACCGAACTCTCCGAGGACTTGCGCGCCCAGACCTACTGGCTGGCGCGGGGGCCGGCGAAGGGCGAGCCCAGCGTCGAGCGGTTGATCCGCGATTACGGCCCCGCCGCCGACGCGCTGAAGACCCTCCTGCCCGGCGTGCTCTCGCCCTTCGAGCAGAAGGACGCCGTCCGCCGAGCCGCCGTCTGGATCAAGGCCGGCGCGCCGAAGGACTTGGCGCATAGCGTCGCCCTCTATCGACCCCTGACCCCGACCGTCACCCTGGCCGACCTGGCTCGCGAGGTCGGCTGGCCGGTGACCCCCGCGGCGCGGATCTACCATGCGGTCGGCGGCGCGTTCGGGTTCGATCGGTTGCGCGCCGCCGCCGGCTCGCGGCAGAGCGAAGACGCCTACGAGCGCCTCGCGGTGCGCCGCCTGATCGAGGACATGCTTTCCGAACAGGAGGCTCTGGCCCGGGCCGTCATCACCTACGCCGGCCGTCCGGACGCGGGGGAGACGCCCCAAGCCGCCAAGGCCGCCGTCGCCTCCTGGAGCGGCCTGCACGCCGAAGCGGTCCGCCTCGCCCGCAGCACCATCGGCGGCATCGAAAAGGACGCCGGCGGCTGGAGCTTCGCCAAGCTCACCATCGCCAACGCCGCGCTGAGAGAGCTGGCTTGAACCTGCTCCTCACCCGCAAAGCGGGGATGTGGCGCGCCCCCGGGTCCGACCGACGGTCGGCCCGAGGACAGGCTCCGCGTGACGGAGGGGGCGTCTAGCCGCTCTGCAAGGGAGTGCAAGGAAGTGCAAGGGAGCGCAGAGTTGCCCCTCCGGCCGCTCGCGCGGCCACCTCCCGGTTCACGGGTGAGGAGCGTCTTACGCCCGCTCCAGCAGCGCCACCGTCCCCTCGCCGCCGTCGGCGCAGATCGAGACGACGGCGCGCGCGCCAGCGGGGTGCGCGGACAGTTCCTTGACGGCTTGCGACAGGATGCGGGCGCCGGTGGCGGCGAAGGGGTGGCCGAGCGCCAGGCTTCCGCCGTTCGGGTTGACGCGATCCCAGGGGAATTCGCCGAGGTCGGCGTCGACCTTGGCGCGCTCGCGGCGATAGGCCGGGTCGGAGGCGGCCTTGATGTTGGCGAGAACCTGGGCGGCGAAGGCCTCGTGGATTTCCCAGAGGGCGATGTCGTCGAAGCGCAGGCCATGGCGGGCCAGCAGGCGCGGGATGGCGCGCCCCGGGGCAATCAGCATTCCCTCGTCGAGCCGGAAGTCGATGGCGGCCAGTTCGTAGTCGACCAGCCGCGCCGCCGCCGCGGCGCCGAGACGAGTCACGCCCTCCGCGTCGCCGACCCAGAGCGAGGCCGCGCCGTCGGTGACGGGCGAGGCGTTGCCGGCGGTGATCGTGCCGGCGGAATCGTAGACGGGGCGCAGGGCGCCGAGCTTCTCCAGCGAGGTGTCGCGACGCGGGATCAGGTCATACTCGACGCCGCCGAAGGGCAGCACCAGGTCGGCGAAGAAGCCGGCGTCCTGCCCCCTCACCGCGCTCTGGTGGCTGCGCAGCGCCCACGCGTCCTGCGCCGCGCGGCCGATGGCGAAGCGCCTGGCGGTGTCCTCGGTGTGCTGGCCCTGCGAGCGGCCGCTGACCCGGTTGGCCCAGGCGTTGAGCGGCAGGTCGAAGTCGGCGGCGGTGAGCTCGGTCAGCATGTCGGCCGCGCCGGCCGGGTCGCGGGGAAACGCGGCCACGAGCCGGTCGGCGACGGTGCGCTTCAGGGCGATCGGCACGTGGCTCATGGTCTCGGCGCCGCCGACCAGGGCCAGGTGATTGCCGCCGCGCCCGATCATGCCGGCGGCTTCCGCCATGCCCATGAAGCTGGTGGAGCAGGCGAGCACCGTCGACACCGCCGGGATGGTGGGATCGAGCCCGGCCTCGAACACCAGCTCGCGGGCGATGTTGGAGATCGTGGCCTCGGGGATCACCTCGCCCCAGACGACGAAGTCCGGCCGGGCGCGCGCGGCCATGGCCTTGGCGATCGGCGCCGAAAGGCCGAGCGCATCGTAGGCCGCGTAAGGGCCGCCGCCCTTGACGAAGGGGGTGCGCAGGCCAGCTGCGAGGAAAATGTCGGTCATCGGGGCTCAGCCGCGGCTCGGGTAGCTCACCGCCATGCCGGCGCGCACGTCCTGCTGTACGCCATATTGCGGGAACGGATAGCGGAAGCCGTTCCTCGACAGCGCCCGCATTCCGTCGATGGCCTTGACCAGCTGCTCTGGCGGCAGGGCCATCAGCATCTCGTCGTCGAGCACGCCGCCATAGCGGCGCTCGGCGAAACAAGGGATCGAGAGGCTGGCCTCGCGCTTCGACAGCGCCCGGCCCCACGAGTCGGCGCAGGCGCTCTCGCCGACCACGCTCCAGTCGAAGCGCCTGTAGCCCGACCACTGCAGGCCGTTGATGAAATAGATCATCGCGCCGGGGGTGGCGTAGAAGAGCGCGATGTCGGGCGCGTCGAGCTTGCCGGCGGCGAGCGGCCCGACGGCCAACGCTTCGTAGCGCCC
>DATJRL010000087.1:0-5496 GCA_035504785.1 Caulobacteraceae bacterium | reverse complement strand
ACCGCGACCCCGGCCCAGATGAAGGCGAACGACACCACGCCGAGAGCGGTCAGGCGCTCGCCCATCACCAGTCCGATGAGGAATCCGCAGGTCGGGCCGATGAACTGCAGGAACGCCACCGCCGACAGCGGCATCCGCCGGGTGGTCCAGGCGAAGAACGCCAGCGGCGCCACCGTCGCTGGGCCCAGGATCATCAGCAGCAGCGTCAGCGAGGGGCTCGCGCCGAACTTCGCCCCGCCGGCGTGCGAGAGGAAGATCAGCAGCGCCAGACCGGGGAGCCACATCAGCAGCGACTCGACGAAGAGGCCGGCCTGGGCGTCGACCTCCACGCGTTTGCGGATCACGCCATAGATGGTGAAGGTGATCGCGAGGAAGAGGGCGATCAGTGGCGGGTGGCCGAGCGATAGGGTCAGCAGCAGCACCCCGATGGTCGCCAGCGCGATCGCCGCCAGCCCCACGGCGTCGATCCGCTCGCGAAATAGCCACGCGCCCATGGCCATGTTGAGCAGCGGATTGATGAAGTAGCCGAGGCTGGATTCGATATTGCGGCCGTTGTTGACCGCCCAGACGTACACCGCCCAGCCGCTGACGATCATCAGCGCCGAAATCGCCAGCTGCGCCAGCAGCCGCGGCTTGGCGAAGACCCGGCGCACCTGGTCGCCGTGGCCCGCCGCCAGCACCAGCAACCCGGCCCAGGGCGCCGACCACACCGCCCGTTGCCCGACGATCTCCCAGGAGCTGGCGCCGGCGCGGCCGGCGAGGATGAACAGGGCCGGGATCAGACCCCAGATCGTGTAGCCGGCGATGCCCGCCGCCAGCGCCTGGCCGGGCGCCGCGATGGGCTGGTTCATGCGAGAACTTTGCGTCCCAGCAGGCCGCGCTCGTGGGCGAGCTCGGCGATCTGCACCGCGTTCAGCGCCGCCCCTTTGCGGAGGTTATCGGCCACCACCCAAAGGGCGATGCCGTTCTCCACCGTGGGGTCGTTGCGGATGCGGCTGACGAACACCGGGAACTCGCCTTGGGCTTCCTTGGGCGTGATGTAGCCGTCGCGCTCGCGCTTATCGACCACCAGCACCCCCGGCGCTTCGCGCAGGATCTCGCGGGCCTCGTCGGCGTCGAGGGGTTGCTCGAACTCCAGGTGCACGGCTTCGGAGTGTCCCACCATCACCGGCACGCGCACGCAGGTGACCGTCAGCTTGATCGCCGGGTCGATCATCTTGTGGGTCTCGTTCCACATCTTGGCTTCCTCGTCGGTGTAGCCGTCGTCGAGGAACTTGCCGATGAACGGGATGACGTTGAAAGCGATCTGCTTGGGGAAGAAGCTGGGCTCCGAAGGGCCGAGAACGAAGACCTGCTTGGTCTGGTCCCACAGCTCGTCCATGCCCGCCTTGCCGGCGCCGGAGACCGACTGGTAGGTCGCCACCACCGCGCGCTTGATCCTGGCCGCGACGTGCAGCGGCTTCAGCGCCATCACCAGCTGGGCGGTGGAGCAGTTGGGATTGGCGACGATGTTCTTCCTGTGCGCCCACTCGATGTCGTCCGGATTCACCTCCGGCACGATCAGCGGCACGTCCGGGTCCATGCGCCAAGCCGACGAATTGTCGATCACCAGCGGGCCGGCGCGGGCGATCCTCGGCGCCCACTCCTTGGAGAACGCGCCGGAGACGCTCATCAGCACGACATCGACGCGGGAGAAGTCGAACTGCTCGATGTCTTCGCACTTGATGACGTCGTTCTTCCAGCCGACCTCGACGCCGATGGATTTGCGCGACGCGATCGCGTGAATCTCGTCCACGGGGAACTCCAGTTCCTCGAGGATGTTCAGCATTTCGCGGCCCACGTTGCCCGTGGCGCCGACGACGGCGACCCGGTAACCCATCATAATCTCCTAGACTGGAAGGGAGCGCTCCCTACGCCCTGACGCGCTCCGAAGCAACCATGGCGCGGCGTCGACAAGACCCGAAGACGAGGAGAACGCTCATGCAATTCGACATCGCGACCCTGCCCTTGGCCAAGATGCTCGGGGTCGAACTCGGGAGCGCGGCGCCGGACCGGGTCGTCGGGCGCCTCGCGGTGCGCGAAGAGATCACCACCGGCAATCACATCTTGCATGGCGGCGCCATCATGGCCTTCGCCGACACCCTGGGCGCGATCGGCGCGGCGCTGAACCTCCGCCCGGGCGCGGGGACGACCACGCTGGAGAGCAAGACCAACTTCCTCGGCAGCGCCCGAGTCGGCGAGACCCTCACCGGCGAAGCCGCCCCGCTCCACGTCGGCCGCCGCTCCAGCGTGTGGCAGACCCGCATCACCAACGCCGACGGCAAACTGCTGGCGCTGGTGACCCAGACCCAGATGACTCTGGAGGGTTGAGGCTGCGAAATGCGAGCGCTTTCCATCGTCAAACCCGCCGGCCAGAGAATCGCCGAGGGCCGCAAGACCATCGAGGTCCGCCGTTGGCGCCCGGACCTCGCGTCGGGCGAGGACCTGTTGATCGTAGAGAACGGCCGCTACCTGATGGCCGAGGGTGACGAGGACCCGGACGGCCGCGTCGTTGCGATCGTCCAGGTGGGCGCGGTCCGCCCGTTCACGCCGGCCGATATGCAGGCGGCCACCGCCAGCAGCTTCGAAGACGGCTGGCTCGCCTGGGAGCTGCACTCCGTGCGTCGCGTGGTGTCATCCGCTCCGGTGCTCGCCGCGCGTCGTCTTTATCAGCTCGAGCTGCCGCCCGGCGCGGTGGTCGCGACGGTTGGTACGGAGCAGGCTTGAAGCGCGGGACGTCCGAGTGTCTCTGCGGTGGAGGCTCAAAACGCTTAGAGGCCCCCATGACCGATCGACCCATCAGCCGTTATCCGGTCCCGAATCTCGCGGACCTGCCGGAGGACCTGCGCGCGCGGATCCTCGCCGTGCAGGAGAAAATCGGGTTCGTTCCGAACGTCTTCCTGGTGCTGGCGCATCGGCCGACCGAGGCGCGCGCCTTCTTCGACTACCACGACGCGCTGATGGAGAAGGAGGGCGGGATATCCAAGGCCGAGCGCGAGATGATCGTGGTGGCGACCTCGGCCGCCAACGACTGCCTCTACTGCGTGGTGGCCCACGGCGCGATCCTGCGCATCCGCGCCAAGGACCCCCTGGTGGCCGACCAGGTCGCGGTCAACCACCGCAAGGCGGACATCACCCCCAGGCAGACGGCGATGCTGGACTTCGCGATCAAGGTCTCGCAATCGGCCGGATCGATCGGGGAAGGAGACTTCGAGGCGCTTAGGGCGCACGGCTTCACCGACGAGGACGCCTGGGACATCGGCGCGATCGCCGCCTTTTTCGCGCTCAGCAATCGCATGGCCAATCTCACCTCCATGCGCCCCAACGACGAGTTCTTCACCCTGGGCCGGACGCCAAGGTAGGTGTGATGAGATTGGGCCGCGTCGGCCTGTCCCGTCACCCCGGACGAGCCGCCAACGGCGGCGATGATCCGGGGCCGGAAGCACCGCAGCCAAGCTGGAATTCGTTTGGGAACCGGATGGTCCGGCCCCGGCTCTTCGCTGCGCTCCGGCCGGGGTGACGGCGCAATGAGACTCCGGCTCGGAAGTCCCTCGGCTACAGCGGCGCAGTGTAGCGGCGGGCGAGTTTGCGCATGCCGCCGATCCAGCGGTCGTAGTCGCCGGTCTTGCGGCGCATGTATTCGAGCACCTGCGGGTGCGGCAGCACCAGGAAGGTCTCCGCCTCGATCGCCCGCACGCAGGCCTCGGCGGCGTCTTCGGGCTCGATCATGCCGTCGACGGACGCGACTCCGGCCTCATTGCCGGCGGTCATGGCGGTGCGCACCGCCTGCGGACAGAGCACCGAGACCTTGATGCCGTCATCGCCGTGGGTGATGGCGAGCCACTCGGCCAGCGACACCGCGGCGTGCTTGGTGACGGCGTAGGGCGCGGATCCGATCTGCGAGAGCAGGCCGGCGGCGGAGGCGGTGTTGAGCAGGTAGCCGCCGCCCCGGGCGATCATCCGCGGCACGAGATGCCGCGCCGCCCAGACGTGGGCCATGACGTTGATGTCCCAGATGCGCTGCCAGCGCTCGTTGGAAACCTCGGCGCTGCCGCCGTAGCCGATGCCGGCGTTGGAGCAGAAGAGGTCGATCGGACCATGGTCGCGCTCGACCGTCTCAATCAGCGCCTGGATGTCCTCCTCCTTGCCGACGTTGGTGGTGAAGGCGACGCCCCCGATCTCGGCCGCGGTGGCCTCGGCGCCGTCGCCGTTGATGTCGGCTCAGACGACCAGCTTGGCGCCCTCCTGGTGGAAGCGCCGCGCCAGCGCCCGCCCGATGCCGCTCGCCGCGCCCGTGACCACGACGATCCGATCCTTGACCTGCATGTGCGCCTCCTTCGCTTGCCGACTGCGCTTACGGCGTCCCTGGGCCGGCGTCCACGTGGTGCGTGGGGGGCGCGCGTCTGACCGCGACCGTCGCAGTCAGAGGCCGGCGAGGACGGCGTCGCCCATCTCGCGGGTGGTGAGGCCGCCGCCGATGTCGCGGGTGCGGGCGCCGCCGTTCAGCGCCGTCATCACCGCCAGGTTCAGCCGCTCGGCGAGGTCGGGACGATCCAGCGACCAGCGCAGCGCCATCTCGAAGGAGAGGATCGCGGCCAGCGGATTGGCCAGGCCCTTGCCGGCGATGTCGGGCGCCGAGCCGTGGATCGGCTCGTAGAGGCCGGGCTTGCCCGGATCGCCCAGCGCGGCCGAGGGCAGCATGCCCAGCGAGCCCGTGAGCTGCGCCGCCTCGTCGGAGAGCACGTCGCCGAACAGGTTGTCGGTGACCAGCACGTCGAACTGGCGCGGATTCTTCACCAGCTGCATGGCGGCGTTGTCGGCCAGCATGTGCTCGAGCCCCACGTCCGGGTATTCGCGGGCGTGGAGGGCGGTGACCACCTCGCGCCAGAACGCGCCGGTTTCCATGACGTTGGCCTTCTCGGCCGAGGTGACCTTGTTGCGGCGGCCGCGGGCGAGCTCGAAGGCGACGCGGCTGACCCGCTCGATCTCATGGGTCGTATAGACCTGGGTGTCGACGGCGCGCTTCTGGCCGTCCGGCAGCGCCTCGACGCCGCGCGGCTCGCCGAAATAGACCCCGCCGGTGAGTTCGCGGACGATCATCAGGTCGAGGCCCTCGACCACCTCACGCTTCAGGGTGGAGGCGTCGGCCAGCGCCTCGAAGCAGATGGCGGGGCGAAGGTTGGCGAACACCTCCATGCCCTTGCGCAGGGCCAGCAGCCCGGCCTCGGGGCGCAGGTTGCGCGGGACTTTCTCCCAGGGCGAGGCGCCCACCGCGCCGCCGACCGCGCCCATCAGCACCGCGTCCGACGCCTTGGCCTTCGCCAGCGCTTCCTCGGTGAGCGGCGCGCCGTGGGCGTCGAGGCTGGCGCCGCCGAAGGGCCGCTCGTCGATGACGAGGTCGTTGGCGATCCGCTCGGCGACGCGCCGCACCTCGGCGATGATCTCGGGGCCGATCCC
>DATJRL010000086.1:0-2906 GCA_035504785.1 Caulobacteraceae bacterium | reverse complement strand
GGACGCGACCCAGGTGCGCGTCACCGCCGAACACTTCTCCAGACTCGACGAAGCCGGCCGCCTCGGCGCCCTTTTCGCCCCGCCCAAGGGCACGGCGGCGAACGTCGCCGAGACCGCCGAACGCGAGGAAGGCTGGGTGCTCGGGGCGTAGGTAGGGAAAACCCGGCAACCGCCATCGGGAACGGCGCCACTGGCGCGTCGCGGTCGTCAGCGCTGATGTGATCCCCTCGCCAGACGGGGGACGCCGAGATGCCGACAGCGCCGCAGGCGGCGGCCAGCCCCGGCCTCCGCACCTATTATCTGTTGGTGGCGACCGAGGCGGTCTCGCAACTCGGCAGCAACATCAGCTTCTTCGCGGTCGGCATCGCCGTCTTCATGAAGACGTCGCACGCGACACCGATCGCGATGATCTCCTTCTGTCAGATGCTTCCCTGGCTGCTCGGCGCGGGGTTCGCTGGCGCTCTGGCCGACCGCTACGACCGCCGCTCGCTGCTGATCCTTTCCGACGTCGGCTTCGTGGCGACGAGCGGGCTGCTGCTGGCGAGCTTCCTCGCGGGCGCCTTCCAGCTCTGGTATCTCTATGCGCTCACCCTGATCAACGCGGTGATCCGCACCGTAGGGCTGCCGGCCTGGCAGGCGTCGGTCGCCATGCTGGTGCCCGACAGCCACCGCGACCGGGCCAACGCCATCGGCCAGATGACCGGACCGGCGGCGAACGCGATCGCGCCGATGATCGCCGGCCTGCTCTACGCGGTGATCGGCGTCACCGGCGCGATCCTCATCGACATCGCCACCTTCGTCCTCTCGATCGTCGCGCTGATGGCGGTGCGCATCCCGATGCCGGCCCAAAGCGACGAGGGCGCGCCGACGGCGGACGCCGCCTGGCGCCGGGCGTTTGACGGCCTCGCCTATCTCTGGCGGCGGCCTCCGCTGTTGGGCCTTTGCCTGGTTGTCAGCATCGTCTCATTCCTCATGGGCGGACTGGGCGTGTTGATCCTGCCCTATCCGCTGGCGCGGACCCATTCGACGGTCGCGTTCGGCGTCGTGCTGGCCTGCGCGGACATCGGCATGATTGCGGGAGGCGCAGCGATGGCGGCCTGGGGCGGCACGCGGCCGCGCATCCACACGGTGATGCTGGCGCTCTTCGTCGCCGGGCTGCTGCTCGCGGTGGCCGGCGTGGCGCGCACCACCCCGGAGCTCGCGGCGAGCTTCTTCGCCTTTATGTTCATGCTGCCGTTCGTCAACACGGCGTCGACCTCGATATTCCAGGCGAAGGTCGCGCCCGACGTGCAGGGACGCGTTTTCGCTGCGATAGGTCAGATCGCTCAGCTGGCGACGCCGCTGGCCCTCCTGATCGCCGGCCCACTGACGGACCGGGTGGCGGAGCCAGCGGTGCGCTCTCCCGACTGGGGGACGGTGGCCTGGCTGGTGGGGGCGAACTCGGGCGCGGGCATGGGACTGATGCTGGTCGCCGGCGGCCTCACGACCGCCGCGATCGCCGTCGTGGCCTATGCCCTTCCCTCCCTGCGGCGGCTGGAAGCGGCGCTTCCCGACCACGCCGCGATCGCCGCCGCACCTAAAGTCTAGCCTCGCCGCGCCAGCAACCAGAACCGGCCGAGCAGCAGGCCGGCGGAACTGTAGCTGGCGATGACCACCGCCCGGACGATGCCGGCCAGTCCCCAGCCGGCGGGGATCGCGAGCACATAGGCCAGCGGCAGCATGACCAGCATA
The DNA here is from genome assembly GCA_035504785.1 of Caulobacteraceae bacterium. Classification (GTDB taxonomy): domain Bacteria; phylum Pseudomonadota; class Alphaproteobacteria; order Caulobacterales; family Caulobacteraceae; genus Acaudatibacter. The sequence goes on along the minus strand of DATJRL010000086.1, from coordinate 1,175 downwards.
TAGCTGGTGACATGGGTCAAGGTCGGCACGAGGACATCGCCCCGCGCTCGCAGCGCCTGCGCCACGACCAGGACAGCGCCAGCGCGCCGAGAACACCCGCCGGAGCAAGCTTGGCGTTGGACAGGCTAGCGCGGCACGGCCCTGTAGGTTCAAAATGCGGACCACAAGCAGGCCTGGAGTGGCCGATGTACAAGAAGATCGTGCTCGCCTTCGACGGGTCCGAGGAAGGCGCCCGGGCGCTGCGGGAAGGCGCGCTGGTGGCCAAGGCGTGCGGCGCCAAGGTGGTCTTGCTCTCGGTGGTGCCGGAGACCGGCGGCTTCGTGATGGCCGAAGGCATCCAGAGCGGCGTAATGGCGAAGCTGATCGAGGACCGCAAAGCCCTGCTGGAGCGCGGCATTGGGCGACTGCGCCAGCTGGGGTGCGAAGCGGTCGCGCGGCTCGAGGTGGGCGAGCCCGCTCCGGTGATCGCCGCCGTCGCGCGCGAGGTGAAGGCCGACGCGGTCATGGTCGGCCATCGCAAGCAGGGCCTGCTGGCGCGCTGGTGGTCCGGCTCCAACAACGACTACCTTACCGACCACGTCGGCTGTTCGGTGGTGCTCTGCCGCAACGTGATCAGCGACGAGGCGTTCGAGGCCGAGCTGAAGAAGGCGGAAGCCGAGCGAGCCGCATCCGCTCCGGGCTAGCGGCGAAGAAAGGGGCGACGTTGAGCGACATCATCCAGAAGCGCGTCTGCGCAGAGATCGACGGCCCGTTCGTTGTTTTCATGATCGGCGCTCGCATCAACAAACCCTGGAAGCTGGGCGTGGTGCTCCACTTCCTCGCCACCATGCCTCGGATGTTGAAGGAACTGGGCGGCGACCCGGCCCTCGGTCTGCTGCACGCGCGCCAGCACGTGGACCTGAGCGGCGCGACCCTCATCCAGTACTGGCGGAGCTTCGAGCACCTGGAAGCCTACGCCCGGGCGCCGGAGCACGCGCATCTGCCGGCGTGGCAGTGGTTCAACACCCAACTCGGCTCGAATGGCGACATCGGCATCTGGCACGAGACCTACCTGGTGCAGCCCGGCCAATACGAGAGCGTCTACAACAACATGCCGCCCTATGGCCTCGGCGCGGCGGGGACGCTGGTCGACGCGGTCGGGGCGCGGCAGACGGCGCATGCGCGGATGCGGGCCG
>DATJRL010000085.1:0-9484 GCA_035504785.1 Caulobacteraceae bacterium | reverse complement strand
CGCGACCGCCAAAGAGAAAACGAACGACGGGGGGCCCGTGCGGGCGACTGACGTTTCAGGGCCGGCCGATTCGCGCGAGGCCGCCACCAAGGCGCCCTTGAGCGTCGGCGGCGTGCTGGTGCGCTACCTGCGCCCGCAATTGCCGCGCCTGGGTGCGTTGTCGGCGTTCCTGCTGTCGGCCACGGCCACCCAGCTCGTCTCGCCTCTGATCGTGCGGCGTTTCATCGTCACGGCGATGCACGGCGCGCACGCCCCCTTGACGGCGCTCTGGACGCTGGCGGGGGTGTTCATCGCTCTGGCGATCGTCACCCAGCTGCTCCAGATCGGCGCGACCTACTTCTCCGAGCAGTTGGCCTGGGCCGCGACCAACCGGCTGCGAGGCGAGCTCGCCGCCCACACGCTCGGGCTCGACATGAGCTACCACACCGCCACTTCGCCGGGCGACACCATCGAGCGCGTGGACGGCGACGTGGGGGCGCTGGCCAACTTCTTCTCCCTGTTCGTGTTGCAGATCGTCGCCGGCGGACTGCTGCTCGTCGGCATCCTGGTGATGGTGCTCATCAACGACTGGCGCATCGGCATCGTGCTCGGGGCGGTGGCGGTCGTCGCCGGGCTGACCATGCACGCCTTGCGCAACCTGGCGCGCGGCCGCTGGGAGCGGGTGCGCAACGCCTTCTCCGCGTTCTCCGCGTTCCTGGAGGAGCGGGTCGCGGGACTGGAAGACATTCGCGCCAATGGCGGCGGCGTTCACGTGATGCGCCGCTTCGCCGAGATCAACCGCGAGCTCGCCACCGCCAACATGGCCGCCACGCGTCGCGGGCAGTGGATCTACTACATCGCCAGCAGCCTGTTCTCGCTGGGCTTCGCCCTCGCCCTGGCCGAAGGCGCGCGGCGCAACCTGGCGCACGCCATCAATGTCGCCACCGTCTACATGTTCATGCAGTACGCCGGCATGATGGCCCAGCCGATCGTGCAGATCGGCACCCAGCTGCAGCAGTTCCAGACGGCCGCGGCGAGCCTCAGCCGCATCCGCATGCTGCTGAACATTCAGCCCACGCTCCTCGATGGGCGGGGTGTCGGTTGGGCCGGCGCGCGGAAGACTGCCCCGAAGGTCGCCTTCGAGCGCCTCAGCTTCGCCTACCGCGCCGACGCGCCGGTGTTGCGGGACGTTTCGCTGGCGCTGGAGCCGGGCGCGGTGCTCGGCCTGCTGGGCCGCACCGGCAGCGGCAAGACCACGCTGACGCGGCTGCTGTTCCGGCTCTACGACCCGGTCGAGGGCCGGATAACGCTGGATGGCCAGGACATCCGTGGCGCCACGCTCGCCGAGCTGCGAGGCCGCATCGGCCTCGTCACCCAGGAGGTGCAACTCTTCGATGCGTCCGTGCGCGACAACGCCACGCTGTTCGACCCGCTGATCGCCGATGCGCGGATCGTCGAGGTGCTGACCGACCTCGGCCTCGGCGACTGGCTCGCGCGCCAGCCGAAGGGACTGGACACCGTGCTGGCCGCCGGCGGGGGCCTTTCCGCCGGCGAGGCGCAGCTCCTGGCCTTCGCCCGGGTGTTCCTGAAGGATCCCGGCCTGCTGGTTCTGGACGAAGCCTCGTCGCGGCTCGACCCCGCGTCCGACCGGCTCATCGAGCGGGCGCTGGACAAGCTGCTGGGCGTCGGCGGCCGCTCGCCGAAGCGGACCGCGATCATCATCGCGCACAAGCTCTCCACGGTCGGCCGCGCCGACCGCATCGCCATCCTCGACCACGGCCGGGTGCTGGAGACCGGTCGCCGCGCGGCGCTGGAGGCCGATCCCGATTCCCACTTCGCCCGGCTGCTGGCCACCGGCGTCGAGGAGGCCCTAGCGTGAGCCTCTTCACCCGCGTCGACGCCGCGGAGACCGCTCCGCTGCCGCCCGCGCCGCCGCGCCAGGTCGCTTTCGCGCAAACCTGGCGCATCGCCATGACCCGGCCTTGGCTCTTCTTGGTGGGCCTGGCGCTCTATGGCCTCTTCTACTCGCTGCCGATCCTGCCCGGCCTGGTGCAGCGTCAGATCTTCAACACGCTCAGCGGCCACCAAGCCGCCGGCCCGAACGTCTGGTCGCTGATCGCGCTCTGGTTCGCCACCCAGCTCTCGCCGCTCGTGGCGCTCTACTTCGGCATCTGGGCCTACATCACCTTCACCACCCTCTCGCGGGTGATGGTGCGGACCGACATGCTGGGTTGGCTGATGTTCGCCCGGGGACCTCGCCGACCGCGCGGCACCGCCGGCGAGGTGCTGAGCCGCTTCCGCGACGACGTCAACGAGACCCTCAGCTTCATGGAGGGCTGGGGCGACACCGTCGGACAGGGCCTGTTCGCGGTGCTGGCCCTGACCATCATGTGGCGCATCGACCAGGTCGTCACCTTCGCGGTGATCGCGCCGATGCTGCTGGTGGTGGTGATCACCCAGCGGATCACGGCCGGCATCCACAAGTACAGCCGTGTGGCGCGCGAGGCCGAGGCGCGGGTCACGTCCTTCGTCGGCGAGATGTTCACGGCGGTGCAGGCCATCCGCGTCGCCGGCGCCGAGCCGCGGGTTCTCGCCCGCCTCGAGGCGCTCAACGACGTGCGGCGGCGCACGGCGGTCCGCTACCGCGTCTACGTCACCTTGCTCGACACCTTCGGCGTCGGCGCCTCCAGCCTGGCGCTGGGGTTGGTGCTCCTGCTCGCAGCCAGCGCGATGCGCGACGGACGCTTCACGATCGGCGACTTCACCCTCTTCGCCGCCTACGTCGGGTCGGCGACCTCGGCGCCGCGCTGGCTGGGACGCCTCCTGGCTCGCAAGCGGACGGCCGACGTGGCGCTGATGCGCATCACCACGCTGCTCGACGACGCGCCCGACGAAGCCATCACCGCCAAGGCGCCGATGAGCCCTCGCGCGCTGCCCGACACGGCGCGGCTTGAAACGCTGGAGGTGCGAGGCCTGACTTGCCTGTATCCGGCCTCCGGCCAAGGCGTGCGCGATGTCGACCTGACCATCCGGCGGGGCGACGTGGTCATCGTCACCGGCCGTGTCGGCTCGGGCAAGTCGACACTGCTGAAGGCGGTGATCGGCCTGCTGCCGCTCGAGGGGGGCGATCTGTTCTGGAACGGCGAACTGGTGGACGACCCGGCGACGTTCATGACGCCGCCGCGCTCGGCCTACACCGCCCAGTCGCCGCGTCTGTTCACCGAGACCCTGCGCGACAACATCCTGATGGGCCTGCCGCCCAGCGAGGAACGGGTGGCCGAGGCCGTGCATCTCGCGGTGCTGGAGGACGATGTCCGCCAGCTCGGGTCGGGTCTCGACACCCTGGTCGGCACGCGCGGCGTCACCCTCTCCGGCGGCCAGGTGCAGCGCGCGGCCGCGGCGCGGATGTTCGCCCGCCGGCCCGAGCTCCTCGTGTTCGACGACGCCTCCAGCGCCCTCGACGTGCGCACCGAGCACACCTTCTGGGAGCGGCTGTTCGCATCCGGCCAGCACACCTGCCTGGCGGTCTCGCACCGGCTGGAGGCCTACCGGCACGCGACGGAGATTCTGGTGCTGGACCAGGGTCGCGTCGCCGCGCGCGGCCGGTTCCGCGAACTGCTGCGTGAAAGTCCGCTGTTCCGCGCCGTCTGGCATGAGACGGCCCACGCCTCCGCCGTCGCCCACGGTCACGCCCCTGAGCCAGCCGAGTAGGCGTCGCCGGACCGACCGACGGGCGGCGCGTGTGACCCTCAGTTCGCGCCGCAGTCGTCGCCGGCCGGGCGGCCCGCGAACCGATCCGCGATCCAGCGCAGCTGGTCGGGCGTGCTCTTGTCCATCGTCGGATCGTGGTCGAGGCCGGGGTAGGCGCGAAACTCGAGGGCGTCGCCGCGCCGGCAGGCCTCGTGGACCACGCCGCGCACCGCGACGATCGGAACCGTCTGGTCAGCCTCGCCGGCGATCACCAGCAGCGGCCCGGCGATCGGTTCCCGGCCGATCCGGCTCTCGTCGAAGAAGCGCCTCACCCCGGGCTTCTCGGCCCAGCCTGGCCTCAGTCGCGCCGGCGCCGTCTCGCCCAGAAAGCTGGCGTAGGCGTAGTAGAAGCATCCCTTGGTGGTCAGGTCGCCGTAGCGCGCGAGCGGCGCGCCGGTGAGCATGTCCGAGGGCTTGAAGCTCGGCGTGCGCGCCCAGATCGCCCACGCCAGGAAGTCCATATAGAAGCTGGCGGCTTGGGTGCGCGGCATCTGGGTCAGTACGGCGTCGAGCCGCGAGGCGGGCGCCACCGCGACGGCCCCGAGATAGCCCGGGTCGTGGCGCTGGCGCTCGAGTTCGGCGACCGACCAGGCCGCCTCGCCGCCCTGGCTGTGACCATCGACGATCCAGCGCGCGCCGAGCTCCTTGACGGCCGCCCGCGCCGCCGGGATCGAGAAGATCAGGTCGTAGCCCTGGGCCAGCTTGTTGACGTACTGGTGCGCGCCCTCGGTCCCGAGGCCGTGATAGTCGGTGGCCACGACGGCGTAGCCGGCCCGCAGCATCGGAAACAACCCCTCCTCGCCGTAGTAGACGTCCTTCATCAGCGATGGGGCGCACTGGCGGGCGACGCCGCTGGTGCCGTGCGCCCAGGCGATGATCGGCCAGCCGCCCGCCGGCGGCGAGCCCGCCGGGACGAGCACGACGGCGCTGGTGGCCACCGCCCGGCCGGACGCGTCCCACGAGTGGTAGAGGATCCGCGCCGCGCGAGCGCCCGCCGGCAGGGTGTAGCCGTCGAACGGCTCGCGCCGCAGCAGGGCGCCGGGTCGCGTCGCCGCCAGCGAAGCCGGCGTCTCGTAGAACGGCGTCAGCGGCAGGGCGTCATCCGCTTCCATTTTCACCGCCTGGGCGACGTCGGTCGGCGCGTCCTGGGCGAGGGCGGCGCCGGCCAAGGCGCACGCCATGGCGAAGTTGATCGCAAATCCCAGACGTCTCATCCAGCCCCCCGATCGTCGTCCCGATTGAGACCACCTCGCGGTCTTGGAGTCGAGCCGGGCGGCTCCGATCTGTCCGCCACTTCGGGTCGGCGGGCCTCGGTCAGGCAGACGCGAGGATGCGCTTCGAGAAGTAGCGGGGCAGGGCGGCGGAGGCTTCGAGCTCGGCGCAACTGGCTTCCCATTCCCGCAGATAGTCCGCCAGCGGAAGCCGCGCCCGGCCGGGCCAGCGATTGAGGGCGCCGAGCCCTTCGACGCTCTCCGGCGTCGTCTCGTAGACCCCGACGATCACCGCCGCCGCCGCCTTCGCGCAAGCGTTCAGCCCGCCGCCGCCCTCGATGCCGTCGCGGTTCCTGACGTACCAGGCGGCTAGATCGCCGATGCCGCCCTGATCGGCGCCCAGCTGCCGGTATTGGCGCAGGATGTCCTCGCGATAGCTGAGGATCGCGTCGCCATAGGCGTTGTCGCCAGGGAACGGCGGGTCCTGCTTCCAGCTCGCCGCCAGCTTGCCGAGGCCGCGGATCGAGAAGGCCTCGACGAGGGCCTCCTCGAGCCACTGGGTGGGCCCGCCAGGGCGGGCGTGCGGCTGCCAGCTGTTGGCGAACACGTGGCCCAGCTCGTGCCCGAACTGGTAGGCGAGCTGCGACCAGGCCCGCTCGCCGATGTCGACGATCACCCAGGCTGTGGTGCTGCCGTCCGGATGCAGCCAAACCGCCGGCGCTCCCGCGGTGTGTTCGTCGACGCGCAGACGCGTAGGCTGCCGATCGGACACCAGCCGCACCCCCTCGAGGCACGCCTGCCGCATCCGCTCGACGACCAGGTCGCCGGAGTTGGGGATCATCCGACCCCAGTTCCCTGCCAGCTCGATCGGCGCCGAGAGCAGAGTGACGCCTTCTTCGATAGGCGGCGATAGCACGGTCATGCAGGCGGTTCCTGTCGTGCAAGCGGCGCCCGCCGCTCCCGCCGTCGCGGCAAGCACCCCCGCGGCGCCGACGATCCAGGTCCGGCGGCTACAGAACCTAAGGTCGGCGCGCATGGTTCCCGAGAGCGTAGGTTTGGCATGACGGGCGCTGGCCGTTCATCGCTTCAGTCTAGGGCCGCTGGCGGAGCGCGCACAGCGCTTTCGTCGCGGCGGCGGTTGTTGGGGCGGGAAAAGGCCCCGACGCCAGGCGTCAGGGCCTTCCCGCCGGCCTGTGCCGTTCGCCCATGGGGATGAGCCGGCGGCTAGGAGCGAACGCCCCGTGTCTACGATCAGGCTGACCCCGCGTAATCCGAATTCTCCGCCCGGGCGAAGCTTTCAGCCGGCCGACGTGTCGCTCAGGCTGCCCGTTCGCCGACCGCCAAGCCCGGCGCGGGGTCGGCGGCGGCATTCGCGACGTCCATGCGCCCCGCCGTCCGGCCTTCACGATCGGACTTGGGATGGCGGCCGGTCAGACCTAGGCTCACCGCATCTCGTCGGCCGGAAGACGCGGCATCGGAGGACACAGCGCGTGGACGCCACGGTTTCGAAACCCGCTCGCGGCGCGCGTTCGAAGACGCCGTTGGCCGACGACCTGGCCAAGCCGGACCTGAGCTTCGCCTGGGAGGACGCGCGCCCGATCACCCCACCGGAGAGCGCAGTGTGATGTCGGAACCTGCGTCATTCGACGGGCGCGAAGGCGCTCGGCGTCGTTATGTGATCGTCGGCCTGGGCGGGCGTTCGTACCTGTACCTGACGGCGCTGACAGGCGCACATCGCGACCACGGCGAACTCGTGGGACTCTGTGACTCAAATCCCGGTCGCCTGGCGCGGGCCGCGGCGGTCGCGGCGCGTTACGGGGCTCCCGATCGCTCGACCTGCGATCCCGGCGATTTCGAGCGAATGCTGGAGAAGACGAAGGCCGACGCCGTCATCGTCACCTCTCCGGACTACACGCACGCAGACTACATCGTGCGGGCCCTGCGGCGCGGCCGCGACGTCGTCACCGAAAAGCCGCTGGCCATCGACGCCGAGTCCTGCCGGCGCATCTTCGACGCGCGGCGCGCGAGCGGGCGGCGGGTCACCGTCGGCTTCAACTACCGATACTCGCCGGCCCGCACGCTTGCGAAGCAGGTCCTGGCGAGCGGCGCCATCGGGCGCATTACCGCGGTGAACTTCGAGTGGCGGCTCGATACCCACCACGGCGCCGACTACTTCCGCCGCTGGCACCGCAACAAGCGCAACTCCGGCGGCCTTCTCGTCCACAAGGCCACCCATCACTTCGACCTGATCAACTGGTGGCTGGCCTCGACGGCCCGCGAGGTGCGCGCCGAGGGCCGCCGCGCCTTCTACCGGCCAGAGACCGCCACGCGCTTGGGCCTGACGGGCCGCGGCGAAAGGTGCGCGGGTTGCCCCGCGTTCGCGAGGTGCCCGGTGAAGCTCGATCTCTCCGCGAGCCGGGCGCTCACCGGCCTCTATTCCGAGAACGAGGGCCACGACGGCTACTTCCGCGACCGGTGCGTGTTCGCCCCCGAGATCGACGTCGAGGATACAATGCACGCGACGATCGACTACGAGAACGGCGTCGCCGTGAACTACCTGCTCACCGCCTACAACCCCGGAGAGGGCTACCGGGTGGTGTTTCATGGCGAGCGCGGCGAGTTGACCCTGGAAACCATCGAGCGGCCCTACGTCGAAGCCGACGGCGGCCTGCCGCGGCCCGCGCCGCCCGAGCTGACGACGCTCACCGTCCAGCCGCTGTTCAGCCGCGCCTACCAGCTCGAGATCCCCGCCGCCGAAGGCGACCACGGCGGGGGTGATGCGCAGATGCTGAGCCACCTTTTCGGGGCGCGGGAGGATCCGTTCCACCGCGCCGCCGACGATCGGGCCGGCGCCTGGTCGGCGCTGGTCGGGATCGCCGCCAACGCCCCGATCGCGACCGGCGCTCCGAGCCGGTTGGACGACCTGGCGGGCGACATCGAGCGGCCCGACCCAGAGACGGCGCCATTCGGCCCGGAGCCGCCGTGGCGGAGCTTCGATCCATCGCGCTATCCGTTCATGACCGGCGCCAAGCCGCTGCCTTGGCCCCAACCGCCCGCGAGCGCGGACGGTTGACAAGCTAAGGAGCGGGACAGCACAGTGCCGGTCGTAGTGCGTACGGCGATGGAGTTCGCCGAGGCGCCTGGCGCCGGGCGATGTGGTGATCTTCGACAACCGACGCTTGCTGCACGGCCGGCGCGGTCTGGCCTCCGACAGCCCGAGGTGGCTCAGGGGCTGCTACGCGGACGCGGACGGCTTGGCGGCGACGCTCGAGCGGCTCGACGCCGCCGCTGCGCGGGAGGCGGCCGATGCCCGGTGACTTCGTCGAGGAGATATTCGACGCCTTCGCCGCGCGCGGCGGCGACGCCTATGGCGAGCGCGTCTCCCAGTTGGACCATGCGCTGCAGTGCGCCTGGCTCGCACAGAGCGAAGGCGCGGACGACGCGCTGGTGGCGGCCGCCCTGCTGCACGACTACGGCCATCTGTTCGAGGGCCGCGGCCACACCGCGGAGATCGGGGCGCGAGACGCGCGGCACGAGGTTCACGGCGCCTCGGCGCTGCGGCGCTGGTTCGGACCAGAGGTGACCGGTCCGATCGCGTTGCACGTGGCCGCCAAGCGCTATCTTTGCGCCGCCGAGCCAGGCTACCAGGACGCCCTCAGCCCGGCGTCTGTCCTCAGCCTGGAACAGCAGGGCGGTCCGTTCGCGCCCGCCGAGCGGCGGCGCTTCGAGGCCCGTCGCTTCGCCAGCGACGCGGTGAGGCTGCGGCGCTGGGACGACGCCGGCAAGACGGCCGGACTTTCGCGACCGGGCCTGGAGCACTATCGCTCCCTCCTCCTGCGGGCAGCCAAATCCGGCGCCCAGACTGGCTCGAGCGACGGGACCTGACAAATTCCGATGACCATCAACTGCCGCCAGCGTCCCGAGTCCGACGTTCGCCTCCGCGCCCGCCCAACGATCGGGCGAACTGCTGGTTCACCACCCTAAGGGGCGAGAGCGTCGAGGGAGTCCATATCGTTGCGGACGCGCTCGGTGAGGGCCATGGCGGCCTGGTAAGAGGTGGCGAAGTCGGGGAAGCGGGTGATGCAGGGAGGCCCCAAAGGATAGCCCTCGTCGGTGAGCGAGTCCGGCTTGTAGATCGGCAAGCGTTCGCCGAGACGGCTGCGGACGGCGCCGGCGATGGCGTGGATCTGATCGGCGTCGAAGGGCCGAGCGCCGCCAATCGCGGGCGGGAGCGAAAGGGTGACGACGCGGCGGGCGCCACTAGTCGTGGGTGGCGACGCGGCGTGGAGCGCGGCGACGACCGGGTTATGCATATAGGTGTCGACCATGCCGCGCAGCTGATCAATGTCGGGAGGTGCGTCGCCTTTGGCGCAAACGGAGACGACGGCCGTGGGAACGGCGGCGTCGATGGAGGGATTTTCCCAGCCCGCCGGGAGGTCGACAGGGGTGGTGCGCGGCGCCGCGTCGGCGGTCAGGTCGAGGTGCGTGGCGCGGACGGGAAAGGGGAGGTCGGCCGACGCCGCGCGCGGCTGGTAGTAGAGCAC